>JAUWNF010000109.1 GCA_030612785.1 Phycisphaerales bacterium | reverse complement strand
CGTCATCAGTGCCTGTCTGTTCTATCAGCAGTTGGGTCGCTATCTGCGTTTTCTGTGGGTCGAGCGACACCTCGAGGACGATGATTGACCGGATGGTCCTCGTGGGCTAACTACAAGCCATGTCTGTGCGCTTTATCATCGGCCGCGCCGGGGCGGGCAAGACCCATCACTGCCTGTCCGCCGTCCGCGAGAAGTTGCTGGCGAACCCGCTTGGCGGCCCCCGGCTCATTCTGCTGGTGCCCGAGCAGGCCAGCTTGCAGACCGAACGCGCCTTGCTCGCGCTTGCCGAGCCCCAGGTCACGCACCGCGCCGAGGTGCTCAGCTTCCGGCGGATCGCCCTGCGCATTAGCGCAGACACCGGCGTGGAATCGCGCACGCCTCTGTCCGCCAACGGCCGAGGCATGGTCCTGCGCTATCTGCTCGCCAAGCTTGCCCCCCAGTTGCAGTACTTCAAAAATGCCGAGCGCTTCCCCGGATTCCTGGAGCGACTCGGACGGACCATCAGCGAACTGATCGACGAGGCCGTCACCATCGACGATCTCGACCGCGTCCTCGAATCCCCGGACGACGACCCGCTCCGCCAACACAAGCTCGCCGACCTCCATCGAATCTTCGCTGCCTATCTCGATTACCTGGGGTCTGATCGGCTCGACCCGTCGCAGTATCTCGAAGTCGCCCGCGCACGCATCAGCCGCTGCGCCTGGCTGCGGGGAGCGGAGGTGTGGGTCGACGGCTTCGCCGGCTTCACCCGGCAGGAGCGCCTCACCCTCGTGGCGCTCGCCCGGACCGTCTCTCGGATGGATGTTACCCTCCTTATGGACCCTGCGCAGGCCGGGATCGAGAACCTGACATCGCTGGAAGCATCCGATCTCTGGGCCAAGCCCGCGCGCACCTACGTTGAACTCAAGCAGAACTTTAGAGAGGGCGACATCGAAATCGAATCGCCGGCCGTCTTGAATCCGCCGACTCTGCCACGCTTCCAGGAGGCTCCCCAGTTAAGAGACCTCGAGCGAACCGTTTTCCAGAGCGCGCCCCCGCCGCCTGCGACACCTCCGGCGAAACCGGCGGTCGAGGTGTTCGAGGCCGCCAACCGCCGCATCGAGGTCGATCGGGTGGTCGCGGAAATCGCCCGTCTGGTCCAGACCGCCGGCGACGGCTTGCGCTATCGCGACATCGGGATCACCGTCCGCGATCTCGATCCGTATCACGACCTGCTGGGGGCGGCGCTCGAAGCCGGCGGCATCCCCTACTTCATCGACCGCCGCCGGCCGACCAGCCATCACCCGCTGGTCGAGTGGCTACGCAGCTTCGTGCAGCTTCCCGCCGAACCATTGGCGCCAGAGACGATTCGTCCCCTGCTCAAGACCGGACTGCTGCCCCTCGACCGCGAGGACTGCGATCTGCTCGAGAACCATCTGATCGCCACCGAAGTCCACGGCTTGGAAGCCTGGTCGCGCCCCTGGCGGGCCGGCCTCAGTCGCTGGAACCAAGGCGACACCCCGTCGAGGAAACGGGCCGCCGCCGAGCGGCTCGAGCGGCTCAACCGCGCGCGCCTCACGCTGCTGGGGCAATTGAAGCCGTGGTTGGACTTCGCCCTCGCCGGCCCGACGCACACCGCGCGCGCCTGGGCCGAGGCGTTGACCGAACAACTGGATCGCCTCGGCGTCACGGGGCACTTGGAAAACTGGGCGCGGGCGGCGGACGACCGCGGCGACCTGGACCGCGCCGAGGAACACCGCCAGATCCTACGCGACGTTGGTGAGTTACTTGACGAATTGGCCGGCATCTTGCCCGACGAGCCGCTAACGTCCCGCCAGCTCGCCCAGATGCTCGATTCCGCTTTGGCGCAGTTTACGCTGGGGCTTACCCCGCCGACTCTGGACCAGGTTCTGGTCACCGGCATCGAGCGCAGCCGCAACCCCAATCTCAAAATCCTCTTCGTGCTGGGATTCAACGACGGAATGTTCCCGGCAGCACCGGTTGAGGATGCCATTCTGAACGACGACGATCGCGAGTGGTTAGGCGCCCACGGGTTGGACGTGGTGCCGCCGGCCAAAGCGTTGCTCTTGGAAGAGCGGTTTCTGGCGTACGTAGCGTTCACCCGCTCATCGCACAGGCTCATTGTATCTTACGCTGCCGTCACCGAGGACGGTAAGGAACTGCGTCCCTCTCCCTACTTGGAAGACCTCTGCGCCGTTTGTCCCGATGTGGTCCGCCATCGCGTCAATGACCCCTTTCAACAACGAGAGTTCTGGCCGGTGCGCAGCGCCGCGGACCTGGCGGCCCACCTCGCCTACGAGTTCGGCAGCCGTCCGCCGCTGAACCGCGACGGTTCCGGACAGCGCCGGCAGTGGAACACACTCTACGAACGGGTTCGTACCGACGCCGTGCTGCGCCGCCCCCTAAAAGAAGCGCTCGCGGCGCTGGCCTATGAAAACCGCGCTGCACTAAGTGCCGAAGCTATCGCCGAAGTCTATCCGGAAACGCTGCACACCAGCGTTTCGCGCCTGGAGACCTACGCCACCTGTCCGTTCAAACACTTTGCCGAATGGAACCTGCGGCTGGAACCGCGGCGGTCAGTCCGCTTGCAGCCGGTGGATATCGGCAAACTGCACCACGCCGTGCTGGAGGATTTCATCAAACGACTCATCGCCCAGGAACGCTCTATCACGGCGTTGGAGGACGATGAACTGCTCGACCGTCTCCAGGTCAGTCTGCGCGCCGTCGCGGAAGAACTGCCCGAAGCGGCCGCGGCGTCGCTGGCCCGGGACAGGTATGTGATCGAACGCAGCCGCAACCAGATCGAACGTGTGCTGCGCACCCAGCAGGCCATTTATGCCCTGGGATCGTTCCGGCCTGCCGAGGCCGAGTTGCGCTTCGGTTTCGATGACGACGACTCCTTGCCCGCGCTGGCCGTTGATACGCCGGCGGGGCGGCGCGTCCTGCTCCGTGGCATTATCGACCGGGTGGACCTGGCCGAAACGGCGGCGGGCACGCTGGGTACGGTGGTCGATTACAAGCGGACCCCCGCCAAGCGCCTGGACCTGTGCAGTGTCTACTACGGCTTGTCGTTGCAGTTGCTGGCCTACCTGCTCGTGCTCCGGCAACATGGCAAAGGGCCGAGCGGGGGGCCGATCATTCCGGCAGGTGCCTTCTACGTGTCACTAGTCGAGTCGTACTCCAAGGTCGAGCACCCGGACGACGCCGCGGCGCCCGCCGCGCTGCCGCCGACCGGCACCTTCCCGCCCCGCGGGCTGCTCGATCTGGACCGGGCGAAAGTGCTGGACGGCACCTTTGCCGAGGCCGGTCGCTCGGAAGTCTACCAGGTCGCCCTCAAGAAGGACGGCGGATTAAGCCACGTGGATTCGTCGGACGCCGCTCTGCCGCCTGATTTCGCCCGCCTGCTCGAACTGACGGCGCGGAGGATCGGCGAGCAGGCCGACGGGATGCTGGACGGCGAGGTGGCGGTTCGACCGTATCGCCTGGGCACGTTTTCGCCCTGTTCCTGGTGCGAACTGCAGCCGCTCTGCCGCTTCGAGTTCCCCACGACTAAGATCCGCAGCCTGGACCGTTTGAAACGATCGGAGATCTTCGAGCGGTTGAGATAGGGGAGAATGGAGAATGGAGAATGGAGAATTGAAAATGGAAAATGGAAAATGGAAAAGTGAGGATTGAGGATGCGGAGACGCGCCTAATGCTACAGCGCAAAGTCGCGGGCTTTGGTGTAGCAGTCGGCGTCTCCGCCGGCCGAACGGCCTGCGAGACGCAGGCCGCTACAAAAATGTTAGGCGCTCACACGGCTGTAGCGCTTTTCCATTTTTCATTTTCAATTTTCAATTTCCTGTGTAGCCGGCGCCTGGATGATGAGTGACATCACCTTCACATCCGAGCAACGTCAGGCGATCGAGACTATCGATCGTTCCGTGTTGGTTTCCGCCGCTGCGGGCTCGGGTAAGACCGCGGTGCTGGCCGAGCGCTGCGCATACCTGGTGTGCGACGCGCCGCCCGAGCAGCGCTGCGACATCGACCAACTGGTGGTGGTCACCTTCACGGAAAACGCTGCGGCGGAAATGAAGGCCCGCATCCGTAGCGCCATGGCCGCGCGCTTGCGCCGCCGTCCGCACGATAGGCGGCTCCGCGACCAACTCGCCCTGATCGACAACGCCCGCATCAGCACCCTGCATGCATTCGGCCTATGGATTCTACGGCGCTGGTTCAGCCAGGCGGGTATCGACCCTGCTGCCCCGGTGCTCGACGCCCACGAAGCCGCCCTGCTGAGAAGCGAGACCCTCGAACGGCTTCTCGAACAACTCTATCGGGAGGATTCCGAACTCGGCACGGGCTTCCGTAAGCTGATCGACGACTACGGGTTGGGCAATGACCGGGCAATCACGCGCTTCCTCCAGCAGTTGGCCGGCTTTCTCGAATCCCTACCCGATCCGCAGGACTGGCTGACCCGTTGCCGCGCGTGGGTCACCACCGATCGCCAACGACTGTTGAAGCACCTGGCGACCGAGTTGGCCGATGAGCTCGATGGCCAAGCGGACTACTGCCGCCGTGCCGCCCGCCACATCAAGCACCGCTTGTCCGACTTCGCGTTCTACGGCGCCAAGCTGGACGAGGCGGTCGCTCTCCTGGAGGAATGGCGGGCGGACCTGCACACGAAAGGTAGTGAAAGTGACATTGTACAGTCACTCAGACTGGTGCAAGCCGCCCTCGGGGCGCACAAGTTCTTAGCTAAAGGTGCTCCGCGGCTGGCCAAAGACGCGCCGGCCGAGGTCCACGAGCGGCGCGAGCAGGCCCGCCAGCTTTATAACCATTTCAACAGCCAACTTTTCAATAGTCGCCTGAAGCGTGTTTTCGGCCGCTTCGCTCCCGAGGAATGGTACGCCGGGCTGGAACGTATCGCCCCCTATGTCGAGATTGTGACGCAACTGCTCGAGCGCTACCGCCGTGATTACGCTCAGACCAAGTCTGATGTCGGTGTGCTGGACTTCGGGGACCTCGAACGCAAGACCTACGACCTGTTGGTCGGTCATGCGGACGTCGCCGCCACCCTGCGCCAACGCTTCCGTCACGTGCTGGTCGACGAGTTTCAGGACATCAACCCGTTGCAGGAGGCGATCATTCGCCTCGTCTCGCGTGAACCCGACGACGACCACCCCGACAACCTGTTCGTCGTCGGTGACGTCAAGCAGAGCATCTATCGGTTCCGCCTGGCCGACCCCACCATCTTTCTGGATCGGGCGGCGTTGCTGAGCGACGAAAATACTGCGGGCACCTGCATCTACCTGCAGCGCAACTACCGCAGTGCCCCGCACATCATCGCGGCGGTGAACCATCTCTTTCGACGTCTGCTCACCCGCCACCTCGGGGGGATCGAGTACGACGCGTCGGCCGAACTCCGTCTCGGCCCCGAAGCGGACGCTTCCGCCCGAGCAGGGCAGGCCCGTGTGGAACTGCACCTTCTGCAACGCCGCCCGACGATCGCGAGCGATACGGAGACCGAATTCGTCGATCCTCACGATCCTGCGGAGTGGAGCGCCATCGAACGCGAAGCGTACGTCATCGCCCGACGCATCCGCGAAATCGTCAACGACGAGGCGGGACGAGGCGGGACGATGCAGGAGCGCACCGCGAGGCGCGATAGTTCGCCGCCGGGTTACGGCGACATCGCGGTCCTGCTCCGCGCGGCCGCCCACACCGCGGCGCCTATGGCACAGATGCTCGGCGCCTTGGGCATTCCCGCGTGCGCCGACGTCGGTGGCGAGTTCTTCGACGCGCTGGAGGTCCGCGACATCCTCTCGCTGCTGAGCGTCCTGGACAACATGCGGCAGGACATCCCCCTGGCGGCGGTCTTGCGTTCGCCCGTGCTCGGCGACGCCCTGAACGAAGACGAGCTTCTGGAACTGCGGATGACCGCTCGCGACGTCCCCTTCCATGAAACCGTCACCTTGTACGCCGCCACCGGACGGGACCCGAAGCTTCGCGAGCGCGTCGCCCGTCTCTGCGCCCGGATCGACCGCCATCGAAGCGATGCCCGGCAGCGCCCGCTCTCCGAAACGCTCTGGCGCATTTACCACGAAAACGGCTACCTCGCGTACCTCGGCGGCTTGCCCAACGGGGCCGGACGCCGGGCAAACCTGCTCAAGCTCCACGAGTACGCGCGCAAGTTCGGCACGTTTCAAAAGCAAGGCTTGCACCGCTTCCTGCGCTTCATCGAATCGCTCAAGGAGCAGGATCAGGACCTGGGCATTTACTCGCCACGGTCCGCGCCGGAAAATGTTGTCCGGGTAATGAGCATCCATCGCAGTAAAGGATTGGAGTTCCCGGTCGTCGTACTGGCGGACCTCGGGCGGCGCTTCAACCTCACCGACGCCGCCGGCCGATTGATCTTCGACCGCGAGCTCGGAGTGGGATTGCGGGTGGTGGACGGCGACCGCATGATCGAGTATCCCTCACTTGCTCACCATCTGGTCGCCGGTTGCGTCAACAAACATACCCGCGCCGAAGAGCTACGGATTCTTTACGTCGCCCTCACCCGGGCGATGCAACGCTTGATTCTGGTGGGTTCGGCCGACCTGCCCGGGTTGCGCCGCGCATACGCCCTCCACATGGGTTCGCAGAGCACGCTGTCGCGCCTGACGGTCAGCACGGCCGCCACCCCGCTGGACTGGGTTGTGCCCGCTCTGGCTACGCTGCCCCCTGACACGGTGAGTTGGCACACCCCGGCGCGCCGCGAACCCCGCACCGCGAGTTCCGTCTCGGACGGCGCGGACACTCCGAGCCGCGACCGTAAGCGAGCGGTAGCTCCCCAAACCAGCGCTGGGGTCTTCGAGGTCCACACTTATGAAGAAGATGAAATGTCCGGTTGGACGCTGGAAGTTTCCGCGTCTGCCTCGGAAAATCCCGCACGCCGTGCCGCCGCTGAGCTGCTTCCACTGCCCCCGGAAGAGCCCGTCGACGCTGTCGACGACGCTGTCGACGACGTGGTGGACCCGATTCTCGAGCGCCTCACTTACGTCTACCCCAACCTGGCGGCCGCCTCGGTGCCCGCGGTGGTCGCCGCAACGGAAATACGCAAACGCTACGACTGGCTCCGGGACCCCGATGAGCGCCCGTCCGCGAGCGTCCTGGACCGGCCCCAGTCCCCACCCGCCAAGGCCCCGGACACGGGGACGATCCATACTCCGAGCCCCAAGGGCGTCTCGGCCGCCGAAGTCGGCCTGGTTACTCATCGCTTCCTCCAGCACCTCGATCTGCGGGTGCCCCCGACGGCGGACTCCCTCCGCCAGGAACTGCAACGCCTGATCGCCGCCGGAATCCTCGCCCCGTCCGATACCGAAGTAATCGATATCGAAGCCGTTGCCTGGTTTCTTGGCACGAAACTTGGCAACAGAATCCGCCGGGGGGCCGCGGACTATCGGCGCGAGGTGATGTTCGTACACCGCCGGCCCGCCGCGGCCATCGATCCCCTGGTGAGCGGGACCGAAACCCCAACCGAACTTGCCGGTGGTGATGCGGCCGAGCCCGGCGACGCGGTGCTGGTTCGCGGCGTCATCGACGGGGTCCTGCCTGGCGAATCGGGCGTGGAGATCATCGAGTACAAGACCGACCGCGTCACGCCTGCCGAGGTCGACCAACGAGTTTCCATCTATGCCCACCAATTGTCCGCTTACGCCGCAGCAGCAGAAGCTTTGTTCAACAGGCCGGTGGAAAAGTCGTGGTTGGTGTTCCTGGAGGCACGAATGATCGTAGACACACGAGGCGAGGAGTAGCCCGGTCAACCAGCGTGCCAGCGCTACACGGCTTTGAACAAACCCGCACAGCATTCGATGCTATCTCCGGGACGGATCAGCGGTATAATTGGGTTGGATGGTCTCGACTGGTCCAGGAGTTGCAAGGTTGCGCCCGTTGCACATGATCTGCAAGTGCTATTCAATCCTGGTTATCGCCGTGTGGGCGGCGTTCTGGGAGCCGGTCGCTCTCGGCGAGGACATTTGCGGCGGCCTCCAGGGTGATCCCGCCGCGCTGATTGAGTGTCTGTCCGGCCCCGGCGTCACGCCCGCTCCGAATGACCCACCGCCGACGGCGACCGATTGCCTGGAGGAGCTGGATTACGATCTCGACGGTGACGTCGATCTGTATGACTTCGCCGTCTTTCAGTGTGCATACGTATCGGCTCGACAGCGAAAGCTCGCGCCGCCTCCGGACGGACAGATCTATCACGCGGCGTTTCCTGATTTCGGTGGATGGGAAGACCAAGTCTCCGTCGCCCGGATCGAGGAGTTCGAGACCTTGGCGGGCAAGCCGATCGTCTGGGCGTATTTCTCGAACAACTGGTGGCGGCCGAGCCCTGGCATCCAGTTCCCCACCGCAGAGGTGGAGCAGATCTATTGTGAGGCTGGCAGGATTCCGTTCATCCGCATGATGCCGAGAAACCAGGATGAGCTCCTGCCGGACCCGGATTACTCGATGCAGGCTTTCATCGATGGAACGTTCGACGCCGAGTTGACGCAATGGGCACTCGATGCGAAAGCGGCGGACATCCCACTGGTCGTCGAGTTCGGCACGGAATGCAACGGCTCGTGGTTTCCGTGGAACGCGCAGTGGAACGGACGGCACAATAAGACGCAGTACGGCGACCCTAACGAATACGACGGCATGGAGCGATTTCGTGATGCCTATCGCCACATCATCGACCTGTTCCGGTCGCTGGAGGTCGACAACATCACCTGGGTCTTTCACGTCGATGCCTACAACGATCCTGATGCGCCGTGGAACCAGATGACCGGGTACTATCCCGGCGACGAATACATCGACTGGATCGGGGTGAGCGCGTATGGCCCGCAGGAGCCGGGCGAGGGCTGGTGGTTGTTCTCAGACGTACTGAATGACCGTTGGAGCGAGATTACATCGATATCCGCCGAAGGCAAGCCGATCGCGATT
>JAUWNF010000628.1 GCA_030612785.1 Phycisphaerales bacterium | reverse complement strand
TCATCGCGTCGATGATGTCAGGCTTCATGCCCGGGTAGTAGTACAGGAGCGTAACCTTCTCCTCGTAGGCGGTGTTGACCGTCACGTGGCGGTCGTCGCGGCGTTTCTTGTAGTCTTCCTTGAAGTAAGTGATGCCGCTGTCATCGATCATGCCCAGCGGCACCTCGCCCAATGTGCGGAACGTCGAGCGATAGCTCGAGTGCATCTTGCGGACCCTCGTGCCGCGGTGCAGCAGGCAGTATTGATCCGAGGTGGGGCCGAACATGCAGACCACGACCTCGGCGATGTCACCTTCCGCCGCCGCCCGCACGGCGTTGATCAGATTGATGGCTGCGTCCGAAGAGGGGCGATCGGAGGAGCGCTGCGAGCCGACCATCACGATGGGAATCGGCGAGTCCTGCACCATAAAGCTCAAGATGGCGGCGGTGTGATGCATGGTGTCGGTGCCGTGCCCGACGACGATGCCGTCGACGCCTTCTTCGATCGCCTCACCGATGCGTTTGGCCAACCCGCGATACTGCTCGGGCCCCATGTTCTCGCTGAAGACGCCGAAGAGCTTTTCGGTGGTCAGGTTGCAGGTGTCGGCCAGCTCGGGCACGGAGCCGTAGAGCTCGCCCGGTGAGAAGGCCGGGATCACGGCACCGGTGCGGTAATCGAGCCGGCTGGCGATCGTGCCGCCGGTGCCGAACAGCGAGACGTTCGGCTTCTTCGGGTCGTAGGGGAACTCCTTCTCGGGGATTTTGTAATGCGCCTCACGGCGGCCGACCTCAGTCATTTTGGTGATGGTTTCAGCCGAGAGCCCGACGTTATAGCCGCTGGCGAGTTTGAGGACGATATGTGCGTCGTCAGCCGTCTCGGCTCGCGGGAGAATCAGCCCGTGGAACTTGCCGTTGGTGGACTCGATGTCCACGTCACTCCAGACGGAGACGTTGTTGCGCGTAAGGACCTCACGGCCCACGCCGCGGTAGCCTTTTAGTGTATCATCAGACATTGATGAGTTCTCAGTTGTTTGTCTTCAATCCCCAATCGCTAATCCGCTCCGGGTTGGGTGGCCCACCTCTTCAGAGGTGGGGGACGCGAATACGACGGTCGAATTCGTGTCCCCCAAGGCTAAAGCCATGGGCCACCCATCCAATCCCCAATCGTCAATCGCTAATCCGCTCCGATTTCCGCGTCTAGTTCCTTCGCCAACGTTGTTCCCGCGCATCGGCCCAGCAGGTTGCCCATCAGATTCCCCATAACGAAGCGGTGTTTATGGTTGATGCTGGGGAAGCCGTCATCGCTTAGTGCCTTCGTTGCGTCGGTGATAAGGCCATGGACACGATTGGCCGGGACCGGCGTGAGGCCAAGTTCCTCTAACACCTCGGGAATGGCCTTGCTCTCCGATTGGGGATCACGGACGAGCAAGTGCCACAGCACGACACGCACGCCCTCGCGGGCCAGTTTGCCGTCAGCATAGGCTTTGAACACCTCGTACACGTGGTCCTCACTCAACTCTTCAATAGCGAGCCCTACGCGGCGAAAGGCCTTGAAACGCTGGCCCAGGACAACGGCGGCGAACGTCGCGTCGACGCGCAGCTCCTTCACCACGCGCTCGAAGAGGCCGGCCCATTTCGACTGGCCAAGCGACGTGATACAGTCCTCCGGCACCCCCATCTTGCGGTATCGCTCCTCACGATCCCAGGGATACTCCGGCAATTGATCCCGGATGCGTTCGCCTCTCTCGGGGTTGATGGCCTGCGGGGGCAAGTCGGTGTCAGGGTACATGCGCTCGGCGCCCGGGAGGACGCGCTCGAAGCCGTTGGTGCCGTCTTTCAGGGCCTGGCGCGTGTCGCTGGGAACACCAACGGTGGCCTCCTTCGCCCGGAGGATGATCTCATCGCATGCGCATTGGGTATCGCGCTCATCGCCCCAGACAAGGATCATCACGTCCTTATCGTCGGCGCCGGTTCTCTTGGCGACGGCCTTCCAGTCCCGCGCGGCCAGCGATTCGGACGCCGTGTCCGAGTGGACCATGTTCGGCAGCTTCGTCAGGCAGGCGATGACGCGGACGCGATCGGAAAATTCCTTGGCAAACGTCGTGTGCTCCTGGGTCGGCATGTTGAGAATACCGGCAAAACCCTTGAGCACCGTACACTTGACCCTCATGCCGGCGGCAACAGCCGACCGCATCGGATCAAAAGCGGTCTGAGTAAAAACCCGGGTCACATCGTGTTTGGAATACTGGATAGTGTCTTCCGTGATCCCGCGCGACTTGAGTTCATCACGAACGCGCAGAAGCGACCACTGCCGGCGGGCCTCGTTGTACACCAGATGGGGGATGCGCCAGATCTGCGACACTCCCTTGATCTCCACGCGCGTGCCGCCGGTGATACTGACGTTAACATCCTCGCGGGCGGCGCCGTAACCGGTGCGGA
>JAUWNF010000322.1 GCA_030612785.1 Phycisphaerales bacterium | reverse complement strand
CATCGCGGAGAAGAAGCATAGCGACGTCGCAGCCGTCGTCAACGATCTCCTCAAGTCGGACATGCGGCTGGCGGACGCGATGAAGTGAGGAGCGAACAATTGGAACCAGCCGATTTCGTAAGCTTGGCGGCTTCCGAAACGCCCGCCCCACCCTGAACCCTACGTCCGGCACGGAGACCGGACGCTACGTCCCGAACCCTGAACCCTCCGCCTGCTCCGCAGGCACACGCGGCTTCCAATAATGGCGAGAAGCCGATCAACCCCTGCCTGCGCAGGCAGGTGTTCCAGCTCGGATGCCTGTTCGTCGTCCGGTCCTCGCAGAAGGTCCTGCCGCATCGGCAACGAGCCGCAGGATTTCCACCTGTCGCCACACGAAGTCGAGAGCAAGGCAAGAGACAGGCTGGAAGCCTATCCCACCCGGTTCGGCTCGAAGGAGCTAATCGACCCCGACAAGGGCCGCAAGGTCTTTCAGCAGATCGAGAAGAAGGCCCAGCACCAGTTCGCCAGGTACTCGCGGCCGCTGTGCTCGTACAACATGGGCTACTTCTGGGCGGCGACCCGTTCATTCTTACGGACGTCCAGAACCCATCGCGCCCTATGCGGCTCCTGGAAGACCTGCCTGAACGCGTCCTTCCCGTAATGACAGAACGCGCCCTGTGACATCCGGCCCCTTCCGTGGCGGGGGCTCCAGAATGGCGGTGGCCTGTTCGCGATCCCCAGCTTGCGGACCACCTCGGCTATGGCCTTGTGTTACGAGGAGAGAAGGACTAACGTGATGGCTGGTACCGGTGAAGTTGGCGGGACATGCCGCGCGCGACCTACGATAGAGCCGTAAGCGGCAGAGGCAAGCGGTTAGCGTGACGAGGCCCTCAAGAACTGGAAGCTGAGCTGATGTTGCTGAGAGACGCTCAAGAGGAAGCACGGGTTCTGTACGCTGCACTGCGCGATTCTGCGCGATTCTGCGGGAGACGGAGGAGATCCTCTGGTGTCACATGTGGCCGAAGCCGCCGCGACCCTGGAGACGCTTCGAGGCACGGAGCGAGGGAACTGGGGACAGATGCCTATGGACCGGGAAAGAGCTGTGGGGCTCATGCTGCTGGTCGCCTTGGGTCTGGCTACGGAACTGGAGGTGGACAGCCTTCAGGCCCTGAGATCTGTGTTGCTTGAAGAGTCTCCGTAGAGCCTTCTCAGAAGCAGAACAGGAGTGACCCCATCGCTCAGGAAGAACAGGTGCTGGTTGTCGAGCGAAATGTCCTTGAACGGGCAGGGATGTTCCAAGGGCTCACCCTTGACGTTGAGCTCTATCTCCGCGAACTCTTGGTTCGAGGCGTACCCCGCTTCATGCCCAGGTCGCGTGCGGAAGCGGACCCCGCCTACAAGCAACTCATTCCCTATGTGATCATGACGCATGGCGGGAAGTACCTAAGCTACATTAGAGGCAAGCGAGCGGGGGAGACGCGGCTTGTCGGACGCAGATCCATCGGCATAGGAGGGCACATCAACCCCGTCGATGAGATGCCCTTGTTCGACGTGGACTTCGCAGATGCCTACTTCACCGCCGTCAAGCGCGAAGTAGTAGAGGAAGTGTCCGTGGAGGCGGACTATGAGGATCGGGTTGTTGCTCTCCTCAACGACGACTCCACCGAAGTCGGGGAGGTACACCTGGGAATCGTCCACCATTGGACTTTGGAGAGCGCGAAGGTCAGGAAGCGAGAGCAGATGATCACCCAGATGGCCTTCATGAGCCCGGCCGAGTTACAGGCGGTCCGAGACAGCTTGGAAACGTGGTCACGGTTGTGCCTCGACCACCTCGACGAGATGACGAAACGAGGACAATCCGGAATGCAGCTACGGCCTGTTCGAGAACTCCTTGGAGATTAGCCATGCTTTGCGAATTCTGCGAGGA
Source organism: Phycisphaerales bacterium (assembly GCA_030612785.1). Classification (GTDB taxonomy): domain Bacteria; phylum Planctomycetota; class Phycisphaerae; order UBA1845; family UBA1845; genus JAAEQG01. The sequence goes on along the minus strand of JAUWNF010000322.1, from coordinate 2,923 downwards.
ATTCCGCCACCCTTGGCGTTCCCGATTTGCTCAGGTTCACGCTCCCGTTGTTACGGATCGTGTCGTGGAACGGCGTGGGGACCTTGTGGCGATGCCTACAATCGGCCAGTTGTTCCCGGGAAGCCTCTTGGTTCTGCCGACGACGCACGTTGAAACGATGGCGTCACTGCCTGAAAATGCGATGTTGGATCTTGCGCCCTTCGTCACCGATCTGGAATCGACAATTGGTCGGAACGGCCCGGTCATAGCCTTTGAACACGGCGCTTGCTGTATCAGCGGTGGCGGTTGCGGGATCTACCATGCGCATCTTCACTTAGTCCCGGTTCCAGTTCGCGTATCGATTGACGACCTCTTGCCAACGGACGAGCGTTCGTGCTCATTCAAGCTCGCCTTTTCGCTCAGGCCCTCCGGTACTTACGGGCTTCGCGAGAGTATCTGCTTGTCCGTGACACCGATCGCCGCGTGAGGTTCATCGATCTCTCCTCGTCCCCCGGCATGCGGTACCCATCTCAGTATTTCCGCAGAACCTTGGCCGAGCGATTCAACCTCAATCGCCCGTGGGACTGGCGAAACTACGAGGAGCCGGAACAGTACGTGCTTGATACGGTTGCCATGTTCGAGAGCGCAAATGTTCCTCTCAGCAAGTGAAATTCGGGCTGGTGTTGCCTCCGATGAGCTAACGATCGATCCGTTCGACGTTGCCCACCTCAAGCCGGCGTCGTATGTTCTCCGGTTGTCGGATCAATGGCGCAGGTGGTCACCGTCGGACCAACCGGTTGACCTTGCAGCCCCGGTCGATACCGCCGGACTCCTTTCGCCGATCGTCACATCGCAGGAGTACGTTCTATCGAACACGGAGTTTTGCTTGGCGGCTACCATCGAGAGATTGGCGCTTCCGCCGCACCTTATGGGTATCGTGGCCCCGTTGGCCGAGGTGGCGGTGTCACGTGAGTTGTTCGCGGCGATCTTGGAGCGGATTCGGCGATTCGGTGTTCCCCCGCCATTTGTGCGGCGTGGGTGACACCCGCGACCGTAGGAAACGTTGGTGATTCGGGGGGGCAGGCATTGACGCTGCGCGGAAACGGCTCGGCCCCGCTGTTCCGGAGGCATCGGGGGTAGGATTGGCACGTTGGAGCAGGAAAACCGGTGCGATTCAGGGCGCCGGAGACCGTTTTGGGTTGAGTCGAGCCGGCCGTTCGGATAGGATGACCGCTTGAGGTCCAGTATCTGGGAAATGTCGGCTCAATGTCCCGTCAGAAGGTTATACACCTGAGTTCAGATTATGGTCGTTGGACCCTCTGTAATCCGGGCGCGCTTTCGCCCGGCTTCGTCGGGAGGACGTTTTCTCTTCGCCCACCGTGGGTGGCACCGCCGGCACATCTCAGCCATGGCGCGGATCGGGCAGCGACTCGAAGTGCTTGACAATCGACCGCAGACGTACAGAACCTTTTGCCATCGGTAGACTCCTTCCGCAACAAGCCCTCGCCGTTCCAATCGGCGAGCTTGCAGAAGGTATAACCGATGGCGAGCCATCGCGCCAGACCCCCTAAACTACCCAGCTATGCGCGCTGGCCCTGTCGCCAGGTGCTTGCTGGATTGAGACCCCAAAGGCTATCTCCGAATCCTCAGCAACCCCCTTGACATGCACGTAGACCGCGTGCGATTATACGCATTATGCGTCCAAGCCCTGCTATCGAGGCTCTCTTTCCCGCCACTCGGCGGGCTATCCTGGCCACTTTGCTGCTTCATGCGGACCGCGAATGGTACTTCCGGGACCTGGCCAAGCATCTTGGTCTCCGTCCGTCCAGTCTCACCCGCGAGCTCAAGAGCCTGACCAACGCCGGCATTCTTCGCCGTCGTGAGGACGGGAATCGTGTCTACTACCAAGCCGACTCGGCCTGTCCCTTCCTGCCGGAGCTTCGCGGGCTCATGCTGAAGACCGCCGGTCTCGTCGACGTGCTCCGTGAAGCACTTCGGCCACTCGCGGGCCGAATCGTCTTGGCCTTCGTCTACGGGTCCGTTGCTCGCGGCGAGGAACTCGCCGAGAGCGATATCGACCTCATGGTCATCAGCGCCACGGGACGCTTTGAGCTTACCAAGCCCCTTCAGCAAGCCGAGAAGCAGCTTGCCCGCCCGGTGAATCCGACGGTGTACAAACCGGCTGAATTCGCTAAAAAGGTCGCTTCGGACGACCACTTCGTCAGGGCCGTCCTCGACAAGGAGAAGCTCTTCGTAGTAGGCGATGAGCATGACCTGGACCGAGTTCGAGAATCAAAGACGCGTCGCTAAGGAACCGACGACCAAGTCGGGAACTCGCTCATACCCTGCCGTCTTTTGCTCGCGTTTCGTGGCCCGAAGGTGATCGTGGACGGCGCCGCGGTCACGGCAGTCTTGAGTTTGTCGCCCGGGAAGTTTTTCGGTTCCCAGCCCGTTGCCGCTGCGCGTACTCGGGCTTCTTGGTACGGTTGGTCGTTTGGCCCAATGTTTTTTCGATCTCGCTCAGCGCCTTGTCGCACTCCGGACCGACGAATCCCTCTCCCTCGATGGAGCAGTCGCCGTTCTCGTCGAACTCAAGTATCGGGATGGCAGTCATCAGCACGCCCCTCCTATTCGGTACGGTTTGTCAGTTGCCCGTGGTCCGGATTCCGTGGTCCTATTGCCCGCCCCGGTTTCGACGTTTTGACTTTTTGACGTTTCTCAACGGTAGCCGCTGACGATCACCTGCTGCCGGCCTTGGGGGGTGCGGATGCGCTCGACGCGCCGGCCCCGCTTCTCCTGCTGGGCCTTGATGACGTGGTAGCCGGACAGATGGCGAGGTGCGTCGTGGACCGCGATCGGCTCGGCGGTCCAGGGGCCCGTCTCCATGAGCGCCGCGATCAGCGCCGCCCGGTTCTTGACCTGGGTCTTGATGTTGCAGTACATC
>JAUWNF010000264.1 GCA_030612785.1 Phycisphaerales bacterium | reverse complement strand
GGAAACTTGCCCGTGTACGTTTTGGGAATCTCATGCTACTACCATGACGCCGGGGCCGCCCTGGTGAAGGACGGGCAACTGGTGGCCGCCGCGGAGGAGGAGCGCTTCAACCGCCGGAAGCACTACAGCGATTTCCCATCGCAAGCGATTCGGTATTGCCTGGACGAGGCGGGCATCACCATCAACGAAGTGGACTACATCGGGTTCTACGAGAAACCGCTGGTCAAGTTCTCGCGCATTTTGGAAACAACGCTGACAAGCTGGCCGCTGACCTACTGGACCTGGGTCCGGAGCATGCCGATCTGGCTGATGACCAAGCTGCGCATCGGGCGGACGATCCAGAAGGAACTCGGCACCGACAAGGACATCTACTACTGCCAGCACCATCTGGCCCATGCGGCCAGCGCATTTCTGGTCTCCGAATTCGACGAGGCGGCGATCATCACCGCTGACGGTGTCGGCGAGTGGACCACGACGGCATGGGGCGTCGGCAGGGGCACCGAAATCCGCTTCGACAAGGAGATTCGATTCCCGCACTCGGTAGGATTGCTATTCAGCGCGATCACCGCCTACCTGGGTTTTCGGGTCAACGACGCCGAATGGAAAGTCATGGGGCTGGCCCCCTACGGAAAACCGACGTATGTGGACCAGTTCCGCGAAGTGGTGGACATCCGCGAGGACGGCAGCTTCCGGCTGAACATGAAGTACTTCGCGCACCACTACTCCACGCGGTGCATCTTCAACCGCCGCTGGGAAGAGTTGTTCGGCCGACCCCAACGCCCGGTCGAGACCGAACTCGATGAGTTCCACCAGGACATCGCCCACTCCGGACAGAAGATTGTTGAAGAGATCATGGTGAAGATGGCCACCCACGTCCATAAGGGGACCGGGCTGGACAACCTGTGTATCGGCGGGGGGGTGGGGCTGAACTGTGTGGCCAACTGGCGGATCCTGCAAGAGTCGGGCTTCAAGAACGTGTTCATTCAGCCGGCGGCGGGTGATTCGGGGGGGGCGCTGGGCACGGCGTTCTACCTGTATAACTCAGTGCTGAAGAAGCCGCGAACGTTCGTGATGGAGCATGCCTTGTGGGGACCGTCGTTCACCGATGAACAGATCGAGGCGACCCTCACCCGCAACAACATCCCCTACCATTACTTCGCTCGGGAAGAAGACCTGCTGGAGACGACCGCCTCGCTGATCGAAGAGGGCAAAGTGGTGGGCTGGTTCCAGGGGCGTATGGAATTCGGCCCGCGGGCCTTGGGTTCGCGATCGTTGTTGGCCGACGCACGCAACCCGAAGATGAAAGACATCATCAATGCCAAGGTGAAGTTCCGCGAGCCCTTCCGGCCGTTTGCCCCCGCCGTGCTCAAGGAGCACGCCCATGAATACTTCGAAATGCCCGAAGGCCTGGACGCGCCGTACATGCTGCTGGTGCCCAAGGTGCGTCCCGAGATGCACAGCGTGCTGCCCACCATAACCCACCGGGATGGCACCGGCCGGGTGCAGACCGTAACCGAGCAGCATAACCGCATGTACTATCGTCTGATCAAGACCTTCGGTGACCGAACCGGCATCCCGGTGGTGGTCAATACCTCGTTCAACGTCCGCGGCGAACCGATCGTCTGCACGCCGCAGGCCGCCATCAACACCTTCGTCAAGACCGGTATTGACGCGGTGGTGATGGGCAACTACCTGGTCCGGGAGAAGCCGGCCGAGGTCGACTATGCAGCCGGGATGAAGCGTAGCATCGCGCTGGAGGCCAGTTCGCTTGTGGCGTAGAATGCGGCGCCGGCGCGCGGTCGCGGCCGGCGAGACGCAGGCCGCTACAACTGACGCGAAACCCCGGGTGCGGAGTCGAGTTTCTGATGGCCAGTCAATCCCTGCTCAAAGAGTTTTTCGCGTTCATCAGGCACGAGAAGAAGTGGTGGATGATTCCGCTGGTAGTGGTGCTCCTGGTGGTGGGGGCCCTGATTCTGTTCGCCAGTTCATCCCCCCTGGCGCCTTTCGTCTACCCGCTGTTTTAGAAGAAGCTGTCAGCTTTCAGCGATCAGCTTTCAGCCGGGTGTCGGGTGCCCCATTGCCGAGTTCGGGGTTCGGATTGGCGTTGTCCTGCAAGCCATGGCGTTGTAGAATGTTCGTAGAGGTGCATCGTGCGGCCGAAGGGAATCCTGACGCATTTGCGAAGACAGCCCTTTGCTCCGATCCGTATTCACGTCTCGGACGGGGCGTCTTATGACGTTTCGCACCCTGAGATGATGGCGGTAACAACTACCGTCGTGTTCATCGCCCAACCGCCGGAGGCCGACGGTGTCCCGGAGCGCAGTGTCTACTGCGATCCGGTCCACATCACCCGCATCGAACCGCTCGACGGCGCCAGGCCCAAGCGGCGAGCCAAAGGCGAATAATCAATCAACACCCTTTGCAGAGAGACGACCAAGAAAACCTGTTTCCTGATGTGTGGCATGGTCAAGGATCGGTCCGACCGAAGGAAGGATCGAGCCTTGACCGTGTCGAAACGAAAGGGCTGTTCGCCGCGGACAAGCTTCACCGCCTTCGGCGGCTCTGCTTGACCGTGCCACCCCGGCGCGGCGCTCCGTAAAGGTGTTACAGTCTCTCGTTTTCTTTCGCGCGAAGGATGAAGCACCCGCGTCACCCACGAGGGGTGACGCTACTTCGCTACCGGCGGGCCGGCGATGGCTTCGAACTCGTCGAGCGGGGTCCGATCCCCACTGCACACCAACTCGATGTCGCGGTGGATCGTCGGCAGTTCACGCTCGATGAACCGTCGAGCGATCAGGCGCTTGCGTTCGTTGGCTTCGGCCTGGCGGAGGAACAGGTGGCTGATCAGCACGGCCGCGGCCGCGTCAACCAGCTTGCGACCGTACAGATCCATGTACTCGTTGCCGCGCTCCTTCGCGAATGCGCCACCTTTGAGCACCAATTCCTTGCCCTCACCGAGCATCTGCTTGAGCTCATGTAGGGCCTTGTTCTTGAACTCGTGCTCCTCGAAGGTGGTGATATGCTTCTCGAACGCCCCCGAACAGACCCCCCGCACGGCGGCGACGATCTGAAGCTGGCTGGTGCCTTCGTAGATATTGGTTATGCGGGCGTCGCGGTAGTAACGCTCGACGGGATAGTCCTTCATGTACCCCGAACCGCCCAGCACCTGAATCGCGTCGTTGGCGACCCGGTTGCACATCTCGCTGGCGTAGTACTTGGCCATCGGCGTGAGCATGCCGTTGAGCCGCTTGAGCGTGCGCGAGTCCCCTTTGTAGCGCTTCTTCTCGTCCTTGGATAGCGTGCGCAGCCCCCGGTCGGCCTCTTCGAGCACCCGCAGGGTGTTGTTCTCGTGATCACACAGCCGGCTGGTCGCGTAGGTCAGCGCGCGGGCAGCCTCGAGCGCGATCTTCATGTCGGTGACCATCTCGGCCACGGCGGGCAGACGCTCGATGGACACCCCGAACTGCTTGCGGGTGTGGGCGTACTCCCGCGCTACCCGGTAGGCCGCCTCGGCTATCCCCAACGACTGGGCCGCGATCCCCACCCGGGCGCCGTTCATCAGACTCATCACGTAGCGAATCAGCCCGAGCTGGCGCTCGCCGATCAGCTTGGCCGGGGCGTCGTCGTAGACCAACTCACACGTGGGTGAGCCGTGAATGCCCAGCTTCTCCTCGAGGTGACGGACCTTGATCCGCTCGTTGCGCTCGGAGACGAACAAGCTCAAGCCACGCCCGTCCTTGATGTCCGGCTCGCTCCGCGCCAGCGTGAGCAGGAGTTCACCGCACCCGTTGGTGATGAAGCGCTTGACCCCGCTAAGCCGCCATTGCCCGTCGTCGTTCTGCCAGGCCCGCAGGCTGATGGCTTGCAGGTCGCTACCGGCGTCCGGTTCGGTCAGCACCATCGCCGCGGTGAGTTCGCCGCTGGAGAAGCGCGGCAGATACTCGTCCTTGATCGAGTCATCCGCAAAGGCGTTAATGGTTTCGGCGATGCCCTGGAGCCCGAAGATGTTCATCAGCGACGCGTCGGCGCGGCTGACCATTTCAATGGCCATGGTGTACACCAGATTCGGGCAGTTCAGCCCGCCGTACTTGCGCGGCAGGGTAAAGCCCGTCAGGTCGGCCTGGGCGAGCACCTTGAGGTTCTCGCGCACCTTCTCCCCCAGCGTCACCGTGCCGTCTTCGTTGAGCGTGTTGCCCTCGAGATCGACCTGTTCGGCCCGCGGGGCGATGAAGTCGGCCGCCAGGTCGCCGACGATAGTGAGAATGCGCCGGTAGTTATCGACCGCGTCGGCGGCGTCGCGCGGAGCGTATTCCCTGCCCGGTCCATCGGTTCGCGTGAACCCGTCCTCCTGCACTCCGGCGATCTTCGCCAGGTCGAGGTGGTCGAACAGGAACTGAATGTCTGGGTTGTCTTCGAAAAAGTTCGCCACGGAGCGCCTCCGTACTATGCTGGCTCGACAGTCTCTCGAGCGGATTCGATCACTTTCGTTGCGGCGTCGATCGCTGTGTCGAAATCCTCGCGGTCGAAGTTCTCGGCGGCGGTGCCGCTGGCCAGGCCGTTAGGATAGCGGGTCGGAATATAGTACCGGTCGAGTCGGCGTGCATCAGCCGCCATAGAAGCAAAGCTCGCGTGATACCTCCCCACCCGTTTGACCAGACCCACCACCCCATGCGTTACGATGGATCGCTCACCTTCACGGATCAACACTGCCTTCAGGGCCAACTCCGCCGCCTGTTGGGCCTGAAAGCAGGCGGCCGCCCAGAACTCGCCTTGACCGTCCCACCGGGCGACAGACAGGTGTTCCTCGGCTTGCCGCAGCCAGCGGTGAGCTTCCGTGAGATTGGCGTCAGGCGGATCGCTCATATAATACCCTTCCCTCGCGTTCGACGGTTTCAATCAGTGCGGCGCAGTTTGCCTTGAGACGTTCAAACTCATCAGGCGTGTATACTAATGGTTCGACGGTGAACTCACTGTCGATCGCTTCGAGAACGCGTTCGATCCGTTCGATCATGCGCTGCTTCGTGTCGAGTATGACCAGCAGGTCGATGTCGCTCGCTTCGTTAAAATCGCCCCGTGCGTGCGAGCCGAACAGAACCACCCGTCCGGCCCCGAGCCGCCGTAACGCGCCGACTATGCGCGCCAGCTCACGCTCGATCCGTGGCCGCCGCTCTTGTTGCCACCGCGTCAGTCGCATCGTCCAGCCGACTCCTGGGCACGCTCGCGGATGGACTTAATCATCATCGGGATCACCTTATTCAGGTCGCCAACGATGCCGTAGTGGGCGATCGAGAGGATCGGGGCCTCCGCATCCCGGTTGACCGCAATGATCTTGGCCGATTCCTCCATGCCCGCCCGATGTTGCACCGCCCCGCTTACGCCGCAGGCCACATAGAGCGCCGGCCGTACGGTCGTGCCGGTCTGGCCCACCTGGTGGGGCTTGTCGATGAACCCGCTGTCCACCGCCGCCCGCGACGCCCCGACGGCACCACCCAGCACGCCCGCCAGGTTGTAAATCAACTGGAAGTTCTCCTTGCTGCCGACCCCCGCACCGCCGGTGACGATGATGCGAGCCCCTT
>JAUWNF010000647.1 GCA_030612785.1 Phycisphaerales bacterium | reverse complement strand
CTTCCGTCGAGGGGGTGATGGGGTAGCCGGCGACGAACCGGCAGCCCGCCGCCATCGCACCCTCACCGCAGGCGAAATCGCCGTCCAGATAATGGGCGCCGGTCAAGACACCCGCAGGGTCAGCTTTCACTTGGCGTCCTCCTTTACTGCTGCGCCTTCTTGGACCGCCACGGCGGCTTCGGGCTCTCCCGGCGCGCCGGGTTCGGATTCGCCGTCGGCGGACACGCTGAAGATCGCGAAGTCGGGGCAGATCATCTCGCAGAGATTGCAGTTAACGCACTCTCCCTCCTTGATAACCTTTGGCGGATGGTAGCCTTTACGGTTGAACTCCTCGGACATGGCCAGCACGCCCTTCGGGCAATACTCAACGCAGAACCCGCAGCCCTTGCAACGGTCCGCTATGATGTGCACTTCGCCGCGGGGGATCTTGACTTGATCGAGGTCTAAGGGCTTTCGCCAGTATTTCATCTGACACTCCTCTTTGCGCTATCAACGGTCAGCCCACAGCGCGTACTTCGATACTTCTGGCTGACAGTCTATGACACCTCCTCGGCGGCTTTTGCGCCGTGGCGTGCTCCGCGAGTCTTCTGGTAAGGGCACCCGCCGCGAACCCGGCTCACCGGATACTCACTCTCGATGTAGGCGGCGCAGCGCAGGTAGCTTCCCTTCCCGGACTTCTCCTGTCCCCACCGCTAAAGCGATGGGCCACCCGCCTCCCCGGACTTCTCCCCCCAGCCGTTCTAGTTTGCCGCCCTCAGGGCCTATAGTTGAGCCAAAATTCCCCGCGTGCTGGGGCATTTGCTTAACCCCGTCAGTATTTCAACCGAATTAGGGAAGCTACGTCGAGAGCAGGCGTACGTCAAGCGCCGGAGCCGGTTTGTTGCACCTTGAGTCGGGAGTCAGCAGCTAACCGCCAAACCAGTGCATGTCGCTAAACGCTCCGTTAGGCAACTAATACGGTTGGTTCCAGAGGCAAACAGGCGGGGGGCCCATCCCGTTGGCGGGCACTGCCCGCCTCGGGGTGGGGGACGACCGGCAGCCTAGAGTTGCGGTCTGCCCAGCGATTCCGTAAGTAGTTTCCTTTCACGGTTGTAACTTCCTGTTCTGACAAAGGGTTGAGGTCTCGTCGGAGACGTCGAGCAGATTCGCATTCGTTTATGGGCTTGACAAGCGCCAGGTATCTGCCATAATAGGGATATGGCAGGCATGAAAAGCGGAATTCCCCGGTCCAAGATGACCGCGGCTGAACGGCACGCTCGATCGCAGTTGGCCCAGATGCTCAGCCAACGCGGCGTGATCCGCGGGACGCTGTTGGTTCGCAAACGCAAGTGCGGCAAGGCGAACTGCAGGTGTGCGCGGGGCGAAGGTCACGAAAGCCTGTTTCTGGTGATCTCGGAGAACGGACGGCCCCGACAGTTCTTTGTCCCCAAGGACTGGGAGTCGCGTGTGCGACAATGGGTGGCTGATTACCACCGCGTGCGGAATCTCCTGGAAGACGTTTCGCGCATCTTTTGGGACAAGCTGCGCCATCGGCGGGACTGATCATTCTTCGACGCATTTTGGCCTACGCCCGGAAGATGTTGAGGTGGGAAGACCGCCTGGATGCGGTAAGCGACGACCGCCATCGGCCGCAAATTGCCACGTCCGTGATCGTTCGCGCGGTGGTGGTCATGTTCTTGGGGCGCCTGGGTAGCCTGAATGCCCTGGAACAGACCAAGCCGAGCCGGTTCTGGCTACGGTGGCTCGGGAGAACCATGCCGTCGGCTGACTCGATCGGGCGGATCTGCGCGTTGATGGAGGTGGGGGATGTGCGGGGCGTGCTTCATGATGTCTATACCCGCCTGAAAAGAATGAAGGCGCTGATGCCTCCGGAACACGGGTTGATACTGGCGGTGGTGGACGGTCATGAGACCACCGCCAGCCGCAAGCGTTGCTGTTCGGGATGTTGTCAGCGGACCCTGCATACCACGCAGGGTGATGTGCTGGAGTACTACCACCGGTATGTGGCGCTTCGGCTGGTCGGTCAAGATCTCTCGTTGATGTTGGATGCGGAGCCGGTTCACCCCGGCGAGGATGAACTGGCGGCAGCCCGTCGTCTGGTAGAGCGGGCGTTGGAGATGTATCCACGGGCCTTCGATGTCGTGGCGGGGGACGCACTCTACGCCAACACGGATTGGTTCAATTTCCTCATCGAACGGGGTAAGCATGCCCTGGCGGTCCTGAAAGACAATCGCCCGAACCTGATCGAGGAT
>JAUWNF010000457.1 GCA_030612785.1 Phycisphaerales bacterium | reverse complement strand
GGCCGCTACAAAGCGGCGGAGCTTACCCGTGGGCTTTGCCAGCTCGGTTGTTCCACGGTTAATACGCGTCCCACCCTCGAGGCGGGACGCGTATTACCCGTGCCACCCCAGTAGCAGGCTACACACGCATCCCCGGCGGACCGGCAGGTTCCAGGCAATCGTCGCGAGCCTGCTCATCGGCGGGCTTACCTCGGGTTGTTTCCCTCCACGCAAGTCGCCCGAGCTAATCGAATGTGAGCGGCAGGTGGGGAAACTCAGCTACGAGAACGAAATGCTGGGACGCCAACTCGTGGAGCGCGACGGCACGATCGAGCGGCTGCGGCTCAGCCTGGCGGAGGCGCTGGACCTTCCCACCGACTTGCTCTCCAGGTTGTTCACGGTAAAGCGGCTGAAGATCGGAAAGCTGACCGGCGGGGCGGACTACGACGGGGAGCCCGGTGACGACGGGATTACGGTCTACCTGACGCCACTCGATCGCGACGGCGACCCGGTCAAGGCCGCCGGCGAAATCGAGGTTTTCTTGTACGACCTGACCGTGCCGGGCCAACCGCGCGAGTTGGGTCACTACGTCGTCAACGAGCCCCCCCGGCTGAGCAAGGCGTGGTACGCGAGCTGGTGGACCAACCACTACACGATCAAGTGCGAGTGGCCGCCGGGCGTGGAGCCGCCCCCGTCGCGCGAGGTGCAAGTCCGGGCCACCTTCCTCGATTGGCTTACGGGCGAGAAGTTCGTTGCTACCCGGATGGTGAAGGTGGACTGGCTGAACCGCGAGTGACGCCCGGGCGGAGCCTCGGATATCAACAGTTCAATCCCGCCGAAGAGTATTGGTCTCTCGCGTCACGGTCCCGTGAACACGGCTTGGAACGTGGCGAAATCGTGCAGGTCCACGTCCCCGCCGCCGTCGAAGTCGAAGCAAGCGCACCCGCTCCCCAGACCGCCGCCGGGCCCCAACAGGCACGCCTGGAAGTCGCCGTAATCGCTCCGGTCGATGTCGCCGTCTTGGTCACAGTCACCGGGCATCACGTTCACGACCGCGTGCGTAAAGATGTCGGCGCGGCCGTTCTGCGTGGTCAGGTAGCAGGGGTAGGCGCGATGTACGCCGACCGCGAGCCCCAGGTAATCGCCGATGAAGTCGCCGCCAAAGCCGTCGAGGCTGGTATCGAACGGCGAATCGGTCAGCACGATTTCCTCCCAGGTGTCCCCGCCGTCATCGCTGTACGCGTAGTAGGCTTCGACGAAGGCCTGGTTGCCGGCCTCGTCGTCCTGCTCGACGGCTCGGGTATCGAAGAAGACCAAATGGAGCCGCCCGGTACGGTCCACCTCGATCCATGGGAAGAACTGATCGCCGGGTGGCGAGGCGTCGGTGTTGATTATGACCGGAGTGGTCCAACTCGTGCCGTGGTTGGTCGATTTGTTGAAGTAGAGATCGACGTTGTAATTGCCGCCAACCATGTTCGTGGTGTCGAAGTAGACGCAGTAGAGGGTGCCGTCGTTCGGGTCCACGGCGAGGTAGGCCAGGGGGGCCACCCGAAAGGAGCCGGGGAAGCGCGTGCCGTCAACGCCCCACACGTCCATCCGCGTGGCGACGAGGAAGGGACTGCTCAAGGTGACGCGGCCGTCTAAGCTGCGGATGAGCTCGATCCGGTTGCCGGCCCCGCTCCAGTCCCAGTAGAGGATGTAGAGTTCACCATTCGGCCCGACGCGCGGCAGGAAACCCAGTCCGGTGTCCAAGTACGTCGGGCCACTCCACGTGTCACCCATATCGGTGGAAATGAGTAGTCCCTCGTTGTAGGCGATGTACAGGCGGGTGGCGTCCGGATCGTTCGGGTCTACGCCGGCGGCCATCCATCCCTTGTCGGCCCCCCAGGTAATCTCGGCCATGACGGTCGGCTCGAAGGAGGATTCGCCCGGATCCTTGCGGGCGACGAAGACACCGCCGTTGTCGTCGAAGGAGATCGCCCCCACCCACAAGGTTCCGGTGCGCTCGTCGAACGCGGTCATCGGGTCTCCTTCAGGTCGGTCAGGGCCGGCCTGGTAGGGAGCGGGGGGACGAATCAGGAAATCGTCCCAGGATTGGCCGCCGTCCTGGCTAAGTCCCACGCCGAGGCGGGCCACGCCCAGGCGATAGTCGTTCCAGGTGGCAACGACTTCTCGCGGGTTGTAGTTAAAGGAGGCGATGGAGGTTTCGTTGCCAGCGCCGTCGTTGTTCAGATCGACGCGGACTTGCGGCCCGATCAACGGCGGCGAGCCGCGCAGGACTGCCGGACGCGGGGCCGTGCCCGCGAGCAACTCGCGAAACTGCGGAGGCACTGCACGCCCCAGGGCTTCGGCACGGTGGACGTGCTCCCAGGCCTCCACATCCCGACCCGCGTAGTACAGCGCCATGGCCAGCAGACGGTGAGCTTCCGCGTGCTGCGGCTCTTGCGCGAGCACGGCGCGCATCTCGCCAATGGCCTCCTCCAGCCGGCCCATCCGATTCAGCGCGTCGGCCAGCTTGAAGCGGGCGCTTACCGATTCCGGGACCAGATCGAGAGCGGTACGGAAAGCCGCAGCCGCCTCCGGCATTTTCCGTTTGACTAACAGGGCGGTGCCCAGACCTTCATAGAGCTCCGCGTTCTTGGGATCGAGCAGCACCGCTTTTGTGTGTGCTTTGACCGACTGGATGACTCGATTATGCCGCAGCAATTCCTGACCACGGTCGTATGCTGCCCGGGCTTGTTGGGGGTCTTCGTGTTGCACGATGGCCCGGGCCTCGTCGGGCTCGATCTCGACCCGCCCACTGTCGTATCGCAGACCGCGCATGGCTTCGCGAGTGAGCCTGCGTCGATACTCGTTCGGCGGGCTGACCGGAGAGTTCGCCGGCGCGGGAGGCACCGTGGCGGAGCACTTGGCCCCCGGTGTTTGCCAAGCTTCCGGCTGCCCCTCGTGACAACCTGTTGTCAGTACCGCAACAAGAGTGAATGGTAAGGTGAAACAGGCATGCTTCATGACCGATTCCTTCACAAGTGGCACTATCGACTGTATCTGTGGGCATCTTGCGTAAGCGACGCCAACCCCTATCATACCTGCGCAGGTAACACCAAATCAAGGCCCTTGCAGCCGGGGGGATCCGTCGCGGCGCTCGGATTGGGGGATATGCTGGAGGCAAGGTGTCGTGAGACTTCAAAGCCTTCAGTGGTGGGGTAACCCCTCGTTAATCCACCGTCTCTGGCGGTGACCTTGCACCTGTCTGAGTCCCGTAGGGACGATTGAGCGCCGCCTTCCTCAACCGTCCCTACGGGACTTGAACTCGTCTGCCACCCGGTTACCCCGGGATGAATCGCGGGGCTATTCTCAGATGGCCCTACGGGACAAGAGGATGTTGGGCGACTTGATGCCCCCCAACGACTGGTCATCTGGAAAGGCTCGCGGGGGAGACTATAATCGCAGGGCGGGTTCCTGATGGCAGACGAGTTTTTGCGAAGAAGGTTCACTTACTATGGAAAAACCACAAGTCAAACCCCGGATACCGAACTTCAGTTCCGGCCCCACGTGCAAGCGGCCCGGATGGTCGATCAACGCTCTCTCCGATGCCTTCGTCGGCCGATCGCACCGTTCCAAAGAGGGCAAGGCCCGGCTGAAAAAGGCCATCGACCTCAGCCGCGAGG
>JAUWNF010000633.1 GCA_030612785.1 Phycisphaerales bacterium | reverse complement strand
CACTCGCAAACAGCGGCCCGAGGGCTAGGTAGCCCGGTGATCCCGCCAGCGCGGGGTGGGCCTGCTCGACCGAGTGGACGCTCACCCCGACGATACCTTCCGTGCCCAGCACGCGCCGGGCCTCCGCCACCGGCAGGTCCTCCTGACCCACGTGCACGCCGTCCGCCCCCGCCAGTGCCGCGATGTCCGGTCGATCGTTGACCATGCACAGCGCCCCGGCGTCGTGGCACAACCTGGCCAGCCGCTTCGCGCGGTCCAATAATTCGCAGTCGGTCAGGTCCTTTTCGCGCAGTTGCAGCACGTCCGCACCGCCGCGCAGGGCCGCTTCCGCCGTTGCCGCCCATTCGCCCACACATAACGCCTCGGTAATCAGCACGTAAAGGCGCGCGTGGTCGAACCGCGCGCGGGGGTTGATCCTCACCGCCAAGCGCTTCTCCAGGTCGTACGCTTCATACCGGATCCGCTCGACCGCCGCACCGAACTCAACGCTGCGCGTCTTACCCACCTCCTCGATTACGCGCAGGGCCTCGGTCAACCGTTTACCGGCCGCAACCACCACCTCCGCCAGCGACGCCCGTTCATACTCGCCTTCACCGGTGATCGAACACCCGACGTCGCCCACGATGTCCCGCGCGGCGACTAGCCCGTCCAATCCCGCCTGGCGGACGGCGTCGGCCAGCGTGTGGCGGAGCGCTTTGGCCGTCGCACTGAGCGCCGCGTCGTCCAGCCCGAGCCGTGCATAGTCTTCCATGACCCGCAAGGCCTCGCGGGCACGGGTCAGGTTGGCATCGAGGATGCGCTCACTCGGGTCCATCGCTGATCCCCCGGTCGGTCGCCGCTCCAGGGTACGTTACGGACTCATTATAGGGTCAATGTTCGGCATGGGCAGGCCTGGGACGCCCCGCCCTGATTGGCTGCACCGCCAAACCCGCAACAGCCGATAACTCCTACTAGGGTTGTCGATTCAGCATGTAGCGTCGCCCCTTGTGGGCGGCGCTCCCTCGATAGTCGTCACCCACAAGGGGTGACGCTACATTGGGGACCACCACGAGCGACTGAGTCGACGCGCCCTACAGAGCAAGGGGACGCTCTGAGCCGCGGACAGCGAGTCCCGAGGCGGACCCTGATTGCAGTACGCAACGCCCAAACGGACAGGGGAAGCAACCGTGAGCAACCCAGGCAAACGCACCCTGGTCACCGGTGGGGCCGGGTTCATCGGTCGATGGGTGGTCGCCGAGCTGCTCGCCCGAGGCCACCGCGTCCGCGTGTTCGACGACTGTTCCGGCGGCACACCGGCCAATATCGAGGAGTTCAAGGGACATCCCCGTTTCGAAGGTCTGATCGTCGGCGACGTCAGGCACCGCGCGGAAGTCGAGGCCCTCTTCTCCGACGACGTCGATGTCTGCTACCACCTGGCGGCCAAGATCAACGTCCAGCACAGCATCGACCAGCCGAGAAGCGTGGTGGATAACGACATCTTGGGCACCGTGAACGTTCTGGAAGCTGCCCGCCGTCAGTATCTCACCCGCAACGGTGTGCGCAAGACCAGTGGGGCGTTGAAGACCTCGGCGCCCAAGGTCGTCTTCGTCTCGACGTGCATGGTCTACACGCCGTCACACTCGCCGGACGGAATCGACGAGGAGCATCCGGTCCGGGCGCTGTCTCCGTACGCCGCGTGCAAGCTGGCCGGTGAGCATCTGGCACTCAGCTATCACCACGCCCACGGGCTTCCCGTCACCGTACTGCGTCCCTTCAACACCTTCGGCCCGTTTCAGCGGACCGACGCTGAGGGCGGCGTGGTGGCGGTCTTTCTCCAGCGCGCCCTTGATGGGAGACCGTTCGAGATCCGCGGCGACGGACAGCAGACGCGCGACTTGCTGTACGTCAAGGACTGTGCTCGCTTTGTGGTGGAGGCGGGTTTGAATCCGCAGGCCGATGGCATCATCCTCAACGCCGGTCTCGGCCGCGACATCAGCATCAACGAACTCGCCGAGAGGATCTCGCGAGGGCGCTGTGGTATCCGCCACGTGCCGCACGACCACCCCCAGGCCGAGATTGCCAGACTACTGTGCAACCGCGCCAAGGCCCGGCGGGTTCTCGGTTGGGAACCTCGCTACGACTTCGACGAAGCCCTTGCCGAAACCGAAGCGTGGGTCCGCGCGGGCCGTCGGGAGCCCGTGCCGGTATGCTGATGGTGTAAGGACCAATCTCCATGAGGACGCACGCCACAGAGCCGGTCATCTCCCCGCCGCCCCTGCCCTACGCCAGACAATGGCTCGACGAAGCAGACATCGCCGCAGTGGTTGAGGTGCTGCGATCCCCGTGGATCACCCAGGGTCCGAAAGTGCCCGAGTTCGAGCGTCGCGTCGCGGATTA
>JAUWNF010000614.1 GCA_030612785.1 Phycisphaerales bacterium | reverse complement strand
GGTCCTTCGCCGGCGTCGTAGAAGAGCGTGTAGTTATCGCCGGTGTTGAGCCCCATCTCTCGGCCGGCGTACTCGCGCACATCCTGGATCAGCCGCAGCTTGGCCACCTCTTCATCGGGAAGCTCGCCGCTGCGAATGGCTTCCTCCAGGGGAACACTGCTTGTCAGAATGTCGAGCTGCCCGAACACCACGGGAACGAGATACTCGTAGTCGATCCCGCATCCGCCGGCGAACGGCAAGGCGAAGATCGCCACCAACAAGCTAGCAATTGCCCGGCGCATGGTCGTCCTCGTCAGCATTAGCTAATCGGATGCTTCGGAAACACCGCCATAGCGGCGCTCCCGCCGCGCGAAGTCCCGGATAGCCTCGTGCAGAGACCCAACGTCGAAGTCCGGCCAGAGTACGTCGCTGATGTACAGCTCGGCGTAGCTGATCTGCCATAGCAGGAAGTTGCTGATCCGCCGCTCCGAGGCCGTCCGAATTAACAAGTCCGGGTCGGGCAGACCGCCGGTATAAAGCGATTCGGCGACGAGCCGCTCGTCAATATCGGCGACGTCCAGTCGTCCTTCCTGAACTTCGGCGGCGATTTTGCGAATCGCGTCCACAATTTCCAGCCGCGAACCGTAGTTCAGCGCCAGACACAGTCGCAGGCCGGTGTTGGCGCTGCTTTCCGCCAGGGTGATATCCATCTCCCGCAGAACGGATTCGGGCAGACCCTCGCGCCGCCCCACGTGGACCAAGCGGATGTTGTTCTCCAGAATCTCGGGGCGCTCGGACACCAGATAGCGCCCGTAGAGTTCCATCAGAAACGCGATCTCTTCCTTGGGCCGGCTCCAGTTCTCCGTACTGAAACTATAGAGCGTGAGCGCCTCCAGCCCCAGGCGAGCACACTCGGTGACCACGCGGCGGACCGCCTTGGCCCCCTCCTCGTGCCCGCGGATACGCGGCAGGTTCCGCCGCTTGGCCCAGCGACCGTTGCCGTCCATGATGATGGCAATGTGACGCGGCAGCGACTCGCGGTTTACGCCGAGCGCCGCGAGGGCCTTGCGCTGCGCCTCAGACATCGGTTTCCCCCGTCAGCTTCGCGGTCGTGGCCGGCCCGGCTCGGCGCCCACGGCAGATGCACTCGTCGCGGGACGGTCCGGTCCCGATGACCGTCACCGGGCAACCGATCAGCGATTCAATGCGAGCGAGGTAAGTTTTCGCTTCGGGCGGCAGGGCCTCGAACGATTGAAGCCCCCGCACGTCATCGCTCCAGCCCTTGTGGTATTCGAATACCGGAGCGGCCCGTTCGAGCAGGCGGGCGTCAGCGGGCACGGTGTTCCAAGTCTTGCCGTCCACCTGGTACGCCGTGCAGATGCCGACCCGTTTGAATCCACTCAGGGTATCGAGATGCAAGAGGCCGAGCTCGGTTGCACCGACCAGTTCCGCCGCATAGCGCAGGGCCACCCCGTCCAGCCAGCCGCAGCGGCGCGGTCGGCCTGTCGTCGTGCCATACTCACGGCCTTTCTCACGGATTCGATCTCCGGTCGCGTCGGTCAGTTCGCTGACGAACGGGCCGCCGCCGACCCGCGTGGCGTAAGCCTTGGCTACGCCGATTACCTGACGCACCATGGCACCGGGCACGCCCGCGCCCCCTCCGATTCCGTGCGGACCGGTGCTGCTCGAGGTGACAAACGGGTACGTGCCGTGATCCACATCCAGCATCACGCCATTGGCACCTTCGAAAAGGACGATATCCCCCGCGGCGATTCGCTCGCGGAGGTGAACGCCTGTGTCGCACACGTAAGGCCTGAGATGGTTGGCCGCCGTCAGCAACTCATCGCGCACCTGGTCGAGGTCCAGACCACCGTCGTCGCCGTAGCAGGCCGCGAAGAGCTTGCGCCGCTGTGGCACGACGGTCTCCAGGGTTTCTGATAGGTGTTCCGAGTCCATTAGATCGCACACGCGGATTGCGTTGTGGCGCCGCATCTTATCAGCGTAGCACGGACCGATGCCGCGCGCCGTGGTGCCGATGCGCCCACCCTCCGCCGCCAGCGCTTCACTCAGGCGGTCTTCGATTTTGTGGTAGGCGGTGACCACGTGAGCCCGGTCGCTGATCTTGAGGTTGTCCCCGACGTGGATTCCCCGGGCGCGTAGCCCGTTGATCTCGTCGACCAGAACGACCGGATCGAGCGCGACTCCCGGTCCGATTACCGCAGTCGCGCCGGAATGCAGGATTCCCGTGGGCATCAAGTGCAAACCGAACCGCTGCTCACCTACGCAAACGGTGTGTCCCGCATTGGCACCCCCGTTATAGCGCACCACCTGTTGATAATGTGGGCAGAGCAGGTCTATGACTTTGCCCTTGCCTTCGTCGCCCCAGGCCAGACCAATAACACAGGTATGATCCACGGAAACGCTCAACGTTCGCAACCCCGATGCGCGACGGGAGAACACCTCAAAACTAGCATGGAACCGGTTTCCCAGGCTGCAGGATTGACGCTACCGATCACCGGATGTTCTGTCAACTGATGGTGCTCGGGCGTGAGAATCGGGCGGACTTACAGCTAGTGTCGCGTTTTGTCAGAC
>JAUWNF010000489.1 GCA_030612785.1 Phycisphaerales bacterium | reverse complement strand
AACAGGTAGCCGCAGCGTGGGCCGACAGGACGCAGGAGTACATCCGAACAGGCTGCACTTTCTAGAAATGGAGCATGACATGAAACGGGACACAATGAAACAGCATGATGAAAAAGATGTCCGGCCTATCCTCAAGATGCCGGCGTCGGTGATCACATCGATCATCCAGACTATTGGCCTCCTGCCAGCTGAGTCCGGTGGGGCATTCGGCGGCAGCGAGGACGGCGACGATATAACCCACTTCCATTTCGACGAGAGCAGCCGGAACTCGTCGGTGACGTACTCGCCCGACCACAAGTTCCTGAACCGGCTCTTCAAGCATAAATGGAATCCCGCCGGCATTCGGTTGAGAGGTTTCGTTCACAGCCATCCAGGCCGAATGGGTCGCCCGTCGTACGGCGACGAGGTCTACGCTGAACGCATCTTGCGAGCAATCCCTGATTTGGAGCAGTTGTGGCTGCCGATCATCAACACGGTGTCGGATACAGGCGCGTTCCGCCTGACGCCATGGGTTGCTGTTCTTCGTGGCAGTGGCGTTGAGATTCGGCGGGCTTCGATCCAGATCACTCCGGTCAATCGCAGCGAAGACTCAGAGAACATCAACGCGGATGACAGGCGATACCTCCACGTTGGCACGGTGCTGGACCAACTTGTCATCACAGACGCCGAATCATTGCGATCCTGTTGTGGAAAGGCCAGTCGTAAGGATGGCCCCGTGTGCAGGCGGCATGCCGGTACTCACGTGAGGCTCGACCGCGGTCAGACCTTCGCGCGGGTTCATGATGCCTATGATCTCGAACTCATGCGGTCCACACGGATCATTGCGGTTGGAGCCGGTGGCGCGGCATCATGGCTGGAGGAGCACTGCCGGGCTGGAGGCGAACAATTCGTGCTGATCGATCCCGACACTGTGTCGGAGACGAATCTCGCGACCCAACAGACGTACCGACGAGACATCGGACGGCCGAAAGTCGATTGCATTGCCGAGCGGATTCGCGACATCAATCCCTTGGCGAAAACCGCTGCGATCCAGAAGACACTCGACGAATTGACGGATGAGCAGATTCGCCGGCTGGCGCTAGACCCCATTGATGGACGCGAAACCACCCGCACGATCATCTGCGGCCTGACGGACGCCTTCTTCGCACAAGCGCGAGTCAACAGGCTTGCACTGCAACTTGGTATTCCAAGTCTCTGTGGTCAAGTCTACAGGGAAGGACGCGGGCTGGAGATCACCTTCACCTTCCCTGGGGTTACCCCCGCCTGCCATCGATGCGTCCTCAGTTCGCGTTATCGCTACTTTCTTGAACAAGGGCGGCAGAACGACGTTACATCCCACGGGACGCCCATCTTCGCGACCACGAGGCTTAACGCAATCAAGGGATTCGTTGCTCTGGCGATCATCCATTATGGATCCGATCACCCCCGATGGGGCAACCTGCTGTCCCGCATCGGCAACCGCAACCTCATTCAGGTGCGAACGGACCCGGACTTCGGTGAGACCATGGGTCTGACCATCTTTGAGCGTGTCTTCAAGGGCGCTGATCAGGACCGGCTTGTTTTCGATGAAACCGTCTGGTTGCCGCAGGTTCAGGAATGCCCGGAGACCGGTTACCAGCCGTGCCCAGACTGCGGCGGCACGGGCAATCTGCGCGACGCGAAGGGCAAGTTCGTCGACACCCGGCTCACCCCACCCCCCACGCGTGACGTGACAGTAAGCAATGAGGCCGATTCGGACGCACGCAGGCAAGCCATGACCGCCTATAAGAAGGCTAAGGTGCACTCATGAGACAATTCATCAGTGGTTCAGAACCGGCCTATACGGCGCTCGAGAACCGCGCCAGAACGGCGTGCATCCGGTTTCAGGGAGAAGACATGCCTCCGGGGTGTTCTCCCCACGTCGCTGATGTGGGGTTTGAGGTCGACCGTGCAACCGGCGCGGCCAAGTTGTATGTGACCACAGGAATCAACTACAGAGGCAACGACCCCGCGGTCCGCGAATGGCTGACAGCAGGTGTTAAGCAGTTCCGGTCCTTCACCAATCTCCGGCGCTGGATTCAAGAGACTCTCGGACGGGCGTTCAACGGAATGGCTGCGAACGGAACTGAGCCGAATGCCGCAGAAACAAGGGATCGGGCAGCGCCGATCACAGACATGTCCGCCATCCACGGCGCGATCCGTGACCTCTACCGGCCGCTCTATTTGGATGAGGATAAGCTGTTCGCTCGACTTCGCGAGCGAGTCCTCGGGCAGGATGCAGCTTTGAAGGGCTTGGCCGCCGTGATGCAGAGGCACTGTGCTCGGAGGAGCCCCTCTCGCCCGGCGGTGCTCTTCGCGGTGGGGCCGTCGGGAGTCGGGAAAACGCGCACGGCTGACGTTCTGGCCCAGGTGTTGCGGGAGTTCGACTCTCAGAACAACGGTTATCAGTTCCTTCGCCTGGATATGACTGAGTATCAGGAGGCCCACCGCGTCAGCCAATTGATAGGGGCTCCGCAGGGATATGTTGGCCACGGTGAAGGTAGTCAACTGATTGACGCTCTTCGGGCTAACCCGAAGACGATTGTGCTGTTCGACGAGATCGAGAAGGCTCACCCAGCGATTCTCAGGGTGTTGATGAACGCCATGGATGCTGGCCGGCTATCTACGGCCTCGCACGCCGGCAGCGGAAGAGAGGTCGACTGCCGCCATGCGATTTTCATGTTCACTAGTAACCTCGACGCAAAATCGATCCTCGACGAGCTTGAATCACGAGAAGCGTTTGGCGAGCGATCCATCGAGGACGAAGTCTGCCGTCGCCGACTTCACGCGGCTGGGATCCCACCGGAGATCATCGGCAGAATCGGGCGCTTCCTCGTCTACCGACCTCTCAGCCCGGACACGCGAGCTGAGATCATGGCGATGGCCATCGCCGAAGTCGGCCAGGAATACGGCCTCAACGTAGCGTACGTTGAGCCAAGCGTGATCATCGACCTGATGCAGAAGACCCGCTCTACCGCTTTCGGCGTACGGCCGGAGCGCTACATGATCGACGACTGCCTCGGCGGGGTCTTCGCAACCGCGGCGGAGACCAACGTCAGCGGGCCGGTCCGTGTTGCCGGGCCACCGTTTGAATGTGCAGCTCACGAACTGACCGAACACGCTGCCGAGGTTCCCCACGAGTCTGGCGATGACGAGGGCACGGAACCTCGAGACACCGGAGGTGACTGACATGACTGGACTAAGAGCATTCGTGAAGAGCATCTTGCTCGTAGAGTGCGCGGCCATAGCCGGAATCCTGATGGCGGGAGCTGTGCTGACCTGGGCCGAGGGAAGTTGCCGCTACAGCGACAGCTTCTTTACTTATCGGATCTACCACTTGGACTATGTCCCAGCATGGTTCGCCACGGTTCTCATGGTCATGGCCGTCAATGGGTTCTGGATGTTCCGGCT
>JAUWNF010000664.1 GCA_030612785.1 Phycisphaerales bacterium | reverse complement strand
GCGCAGAAGTCGCTTCAAACTCGGCGTAGCTGGCGTCCTTGGCCTGCTCGAGGCGCTCGGCCAAAGCCTGCTGGATAGCATCGAGGCTGGGCAGCAACTGCTGCAACGGCTCGATTTCTTTTTCTTCCACCTTCGCGCGCTCATCCAACCCATCGGCTTCCTTCCGGGCGTCCTCTGCCTTCTTCCGGTAATCATCGGCGTGCTTGCGGCGCTCCTCTGGAGTCATCTCCGAGCGCTGCCGGCGGAGTTGGTCCAGGCTCTTGCGGGCTTCATCAATTCGTTTACCCAATTCGCCGACCGCTTTCTTCTGCTGTGCGGCGAGCTTCACCAGTTCGACCTGCTGGAGCCGGCGCTGCTCGTATCCCTCTCTGCGCTTCCAGTATTCGCGTTCGTTTTCGAGCCGCGTGCCGTCAACTTCCTGGGCCGAGGCGCGTTCCAGATCGCGCTCCAGGCTCTGCAAACGAGATTGTGCGAAGGCCAACCCATCCCGCGCTTCAGCGTCAAGCTGTTCGGCTAATTGTTGTTTGTTGAGGGCGTCGCTTTCGTCAGCGCTGGGTGCCGTGGTGGCGGTGGTTGGCTGAGACGCGGGAGCCTGGCCGACGATCTCGCGAGCAGCGGACAGTTTGGCTTCCAGCAAAGCGCGCTCGGCGGCGCGGGCGGCCAGCTTGTGGCGAACGGCATCTTTCTCCGCCAACAGGGATGCCTGCTCGGTTTCGAGCAGTCGTTTGGGCTGGTCCTCGGCCTGCTCAAGCTGCTCGGCCAAGTCGGCCAGACGTTGGGCGCAGACGGCATCGTATTCCTTTAAGGCGGCGCAGGCGCTTTCAAGCGGTTCGAGTTGAGCCTGCAAGGCGGCCACGTCACCGGGGACAAACTCGACTTCGTCGCGCTGCCGGGCGGCGCGAAAGTGCTCCAGTTCTTCGCGGAAACGCGCGGCACTTTCACAGGCGTCGATGGCGGCCTGCCAGGCGGTCTTGGCAGATTCGAGGAACTTGTGCTCGTTCTGCAAGGCCGACCGTTCGGTGATCAAGGCCTCCTTGCGTTCGGCCGACTCCGACGCGGACACGGTGTCCCGCTGTCCTTCAAGCTCGTTCAACGCCGTGGCGATGGCGTCCAGTCGCTCCTGGAGCATGGGACCGCGGTCGGTCAACGCCTGTTCCGCGGCGGCCAACTGATCTTGCAGGGCGGTGCACTGGGTGCCGGACGCGGGCGAAGCGGCGTTCGGCGCAGAAGCATAGACTACCGGAGGTCCCGTCAGTGCAATCAGCACAACCGTGGCAGCCGCCCGCCTCAGAAACATCCGTGTTCGCATACGACACCGTGTGTCTGGTGTTCGACAACCCACCACGTCAATCAGGTAGCGGCGCGATTGCGGTACAGCGACGGGTCCACCACCGCCGCCATGGCCTCAACATCCAGACCGTCGAGAAACATGCTGATCTTTTCGGCCTGCGGCCTAGGGCTCGCGATGATCTCGTTGTAGTCGATTTCGATTAACTGGAAGTGGTCGGCGTGTTTCCGCATGTGCTCCTGAACCTTGTGGATTTGCATCCGATACATGGGTAACAGGCGCTCCTTGGGAATGTCGTCCGCGTTCTTTCCCTTACGCTCGAGCATGACGTTCTGCGACTTGAAGACCTCGTCGAGGTGTCGCCGCGTGAAGACTACCCGATATTGGTGGTCCAGGGGGAGATCGAGCAGCAGGAGGTGGACCATCTTGACCACTTTGCCGACGCCGTCCTTGACCCAGGAGGGGTCTTTCTTGGTCTTCTTGACCAGCTCGAACTCGTAGTAACCCTTGGGGTTGTCCTCGTCGGCCGTGCGAATGTGGTCGATCAAGGGCGCGATCCCGCCCTCCGCGATCATCTGCATCGTCAGGGAAGTGCCCGAGCGGGGGAGCCCCGACACGATGGTAAGGTAATCACGTTCTGCCATTAGCCCATTCCTCCAGGTCGTCTCTAGATCCGGGTTAGGGGTCGCGTAAAAATAAAGTAAACGATTCTCAGTTCGGCAGAATGGCGTAGTTCCATTCTCCATGGAATTCCGCCGGACGAAGTCGGACCCGGGCCAGTTGCTCTTGGGTGACGA
>JAUWNF010000472.1 GCA_030612785.1 Phycisphaerales bacterium | reverse complement strand
GATGCCCATCACGATCGATGCCGGCCAGAAGAAGCAGAGGTATTGTCCGATGTACGAGTTGCCGGCGCCGGGTTTCTATACAGGCGGCTGTACCTTCAAGAGCGATAGCGCCGATGGGACTGTATCCGATTCCATGACCGTGGGATATGCCCCTGAGCAGATCGAGCAGGCGGTCACGCGCCAGGCGGATTTCCACGAATTCTGGCAGAAAGCGCTGCAGGAGCTGCACGAGGTCGATCCTCAATACCAAATGACCCTGCAAGAGGACCAAAGCGATGAGAAAAGGGATCTGCACCTGGTCGAAAACCGCAGCCTGGACAATCTGATGGTACGCGGATGGTTCGAGGTGCCCAAGGAACAAGGAAAGCACCCGGCACTGCTGAGGTTGCCTGTGAAGTAGAGCCAGACGGCAACCACCGTGAGGATGAGAGCGCCCGAGAACCAGACGTTCGCGCGATGCGTCGTCGTCCGGGAGACCTCGCGGTCCATGGTCGAGAAGGTCGGCCCCTTCAGTTTGGAGTCCGCTTCCGCAGAGCACAGGATGCTCACGCCGACCAACACCGCCACGGAGACGGCGAACAGCGCGATCGCGAAATGCAGGAAGTTCATGGAAACAAGGGACCTCACCCACCCCTCGGACAGCGAGCATTTGTACAGTTCCAAGACAAGGCGGGTCATGCCCAGTACGAATCCCGTGATGCTCAACGGCACAGTGACGACCGAACAGTGCCTACTTGAAGAACACCGGGCTGAAGTACGCCCAGAAGGCCAATACAATGGCCACGAGTAACACGCTAAGCCCAATGTTGAGGCTGCGACCGCGTGTCGCCATATCCACGGCAAGACCTTCCTCGCGCTTGGGAAAAATGCTCAGGTTCCGTTCCGTCGGCGGGGATGTAAGTATGCTGACCACAAACAAAACGACCAGAGATACGCCGAACAACAGTATGGCGAAATGCAGGAAGTTGATTTCGGCCAGCTTGACGAGCGGAGTCCACATGTTCCATTCCAGTCTCACACCGATCTCGGCAATGAACCGTACCGCGCCCAGAAGGAATCCGGTGCACAAAACCGTAAAGGCGGCGGACGCGTTCGCCCTGCGCCATAACAGCCCCGCCAAGAACACCGCCGCAATGGGCGGAGATATATACGCCTGCACCGACTGCAAGTACACAAAGAGCTGTTCGCTCATCTTTCCAATGAACGGCAGCCAGAGCAGCCCCACCACCACCAGCACAATGGTGGCAAACTGCCCCGAGCGCACTAGCTCCTTCTCGCCCGCTTGCGGACGCCACTTCTTGTAGAAGTCCATCACCACCAGCGTCGAGCTGCTGTTGAACACCGCCGCGAGTGAACTCATCAAAGCCGCCAGCAACGCCGCCACAACCAGCCCCTTCACACCGACGGGCAGCAGCTCGTCGACCAGCTTGGCATACATGTCGTTCGGGACAGTCTCGGGGTAGAGAATCCTGCCCGCGACGCCGGGCAGCACCAGGATGAATACGGGGAGGAGCTTCAGGAAGCCGGCGAATACCGCTCCGCGCTGGGCCTCGGCGATACTCTTCGCCGCCAGCGTCCGCTGCACAATCATCTGGTCGGTACACCAATACCATATGCCCAGGATAGGCGCTCCGAAGAGAATCCCGGTCCAGGGGAAATCGGGGTGCTCAAACCCCTTCCACAAATTGAAGAACTCAGGCTCGACCCCGCCGGACAGTGCCCCAAGCCCGCCCACTTCGGAAATCGCCGCGACGGTCAGAAACACGCCACCCGCTATCAGAATGAACGCCTGGAACAGTTCGGTATAGATCACCGCCCGCAGTCCACCCACCGCGGTATACAATCCCGTGGCCAGAAGCAACACAATGGCGCCTGTCCACATATCCCAACCCAGAATCGTGTGCAACACCATCGATGCGGCCCACAACGCCACACTGATCTTGGTGAACACGTAGGCGATCAGCGACACCGCGGACAGGTAGGTCCGGCAGTGCGAGTTGTAGCGCGTTTCGAGAAACTCCGGCATGGTGAACACACCCAGCCGAATGTAGAAAGGCACAAACAACCACCCCAGCAGCAGCAGGATAAAGCACGCCAGCCACTCGAACTGTCCCACGGCCAGGCCGCTACTGGCTCCCGATCCCGCCAGTCCGATGAAGTGTTCCGCGGAGATGTTGCTCGCGAACAGGCTGGCGCCGATCGCAAACCAACCGACACTCCTCCCGCTCAGAAAATACGACTGGCTGCTGTCCTGGCTCTTCCGACTTGACCAATACCCGACCCCGCCGACTCCCACGAAGTAGGCGACGAGCAAAGCGATATCCAAACTTGCCACGGCGTTGCCTCCGCAATGAACTGTGCTATGCCGGATGTGCGCGGGCACACGCCGACAATCACGTTACCAGCCGCTGACCACCTCAAACTGCCCGTCCGAGCCCTCCACCGAGTTCGGCCCGACCCATACCTTGAACGTCCCCGGCTCGACTACGTACTCCACGTGCCGGTTGTAGAAGCCCAGGTGCTCCGGTCCGAGCGTGAACTCGAGCTTCCCCTTCTCACCGGGCTTCAGCGTCACCCGGCGGAATCCCTTTAGCCGATATTTCCCAGTTATCGGAACTCAAGCCGCGATCCTAGCCAAACGAACCGTTCGATTCAACCGAAACGAGTGTGTCAATTGCTCCAATGGCTCGGCACAAGTCTCAGCCACAAGATAGGACAGGTGCCAGCTGCCTGTCTTGGAAACTGCTTACTGTGCCAACTCGAAACGGAGAATGCACAGACCGCCACCGGGATTGCAGTCGGCCGGAACGGTGCAGCGGCGTTTGATTTCAAGCCAGAGATCGGGACGGTGAACACCGCAGTCGCAGCGGAAGCCATCGACGCCCCATTCGAGCGCAGCCTTGGTCCACATCTGCACCCACCACTCCTCGAGGTCGGGATGCTCGCCGCGCCAATCGTAGTTGGTCATGCCCCAGGAGCCGCCCTTGAACCAGTCCGGGTGGCTGGCGCTTTCGGGGCCGTCGGGCGAGGTGAAGCCCTTGGTGGCGACTTCGTAGATCACCAGATCCCTGGCCCAGTTCGGTCTCATGGCGTCGACCGGTTCGCCCGCCAGCACCTGCGCAGGGAGAAACGCGAGCAGGAGACCAGTGGTCCAGCAAAGGCCGAGGCACCGAACGGATCGGAGGCGGGGAACACACCGCACGCTGCACATCCGCCTCGTTCCGCCTCCAGAGACGCTCATCATCATGCCGACCGACGACGAAGAGTGCGCGAGTTCCCGTATCCTTCTCATCATTCCACTCTCCTTCCGGCGAACGGCGCGGGCTTACCCTGCCTCGAGCAGGAAGAGACCCGCGCGACAAACGGCAGGGGGCGTAGGCCCAGACTTGCCGATCCTCAGAACGCTACTTAGTCGTCCCTGAATAAGCATCATCGTGCTGCATACGTACCTTTGGGAGGCGTTTTTTCGAGCGTGGGGGTGGCGCAAGAATTGCAAGGTTTTATGGCGATTGGTAGAGAAACCTTGCAATTTCGTCAGCGCCTGG
>JAUWNF010000118.1 GCA_030612785.1 Phycisphaerales bacterium | reverse complement strand
TCGTCACCCACAAGGGGTGACGCTACATTGGGGACCGTCACGAATGGCTAAACCGACAACCCCGTCATCGCTGGGAACGCGGTGTCGGCTAATAATCTGAGTCCCGTAGGGACGAATGAAATTGAGGAGATGAGCGCTCATGGGCCATTCCTATTCGAGTTGCCTGGCAGGAAGGATACGGCGCATTCAGCATCGGCGTAGCTGGCGTAAACGATACGATTGCCTATATCAATGCACAGGAAGAACATCACCGTGCGAGTAGCTTTGAAGAGGAGTTCATCGCCTTCCTCAAAAAGCACAGTATGGAGTATGACGCGCGGTACGTTCTAGGGTAGCATTCAACCGTCCCTACGGGACTATGGGACGTGTCGCTTCTCCTTCTCCCAGCGATGAATCGCTGGGCTATTATCGAAAGTCCCTCCGGGACAGGAAACCGCAGTTCCGTTCGGGACAAAGCGGCTGTCGCAAGCTTCGCGGCACGTGGATCTGCGCAAGGGAGAGCGACACAACCAGGAGATCGCACGATGAGACTCGACGCACTGTTTTCGCCGCGGGCGGTGGCGGTGGTGGGGGCTTCCAATCGCGAGTTGACCATCGGCTACCGCATCATCGAGAACCTGCTGGACTTCGGCTACACGGGACCGATCTACCCGGTAAACCCGAAGGGCGGAGAGATTCGCGGGCTGAAGGCCTACCCGTCGATCCGTGACACACCCGAGCCGGTGGACGTTGCCCACATCGTTATCAAGAACACACTCGTGCCGGCCTGCGTCGAGGACTGCGCTAAGAAAGGCGTCAAGGCGGTGATCGTCAATACCGCCGGCTTCCGCGAGCTCGGCGAGCAAGGCGCGGCACTGGAAGATCAACTCGTCGCGATTGCCCGGAAGACGGGCGTCCGCGTGTTCGGCCCCAACTGCCAGGGGATCATCAACAGCGATCCGGCCGTGCGGGCATACTGCAACTTCACGTTCACCCGGCCGACGCCCGGGCACATCTCGATCGTCGCCCAGAGCGGCGGGGTCGGCGAGGTGATCCACCAACGGATTACAGAGCTCGGTGTCGGGGTGCGGCAGTATGCCAGCAACGGAAACGCCTGTGACGTGTCCATCCCCGAGATCATCCAGCACTACGGCCAAGACGAGCAGACCAAGGTCATCGTCGTGCACCTCGAGAGCCTGCCAGACCCCCGAGCATTCCTGGAGGCGGCAACCCAGGTCGCCCGCCGCAAGCCCATCCTGGCTATGAAGGTGGGGCGGACCGCCGAAGGGGCCAAGGCCGTCTCCTCACATACCGGGGGACTGGTGAAACAGGACACGGCCATCGAACTCATCTTCGAGAAGGCGGGCGTCGTTTCCTTCCGCAACCTCGAGGAACTGTGCCAGTCGGCCATTGGCTTCGCCTCCCAGCCGGTCCCGGCGGGCAATCGCGTGGGCATGCTCGCCAATACGGGCGGACCGGCCATAATTGCCACCGACGAGTTGATCGAGAGCGGCATGGTCATGCCGCCGCTGTCCAAGCCCACCGAGGCGCTTTTGCGAGATAGGCTTTTGCCCGAGGCGTCGATCAACAATCCCGGGGACGTGTTGGCCACCGCCGGTCCCGAACACTTCGCCGCGGCCATCAATGCCCTGTTGGACGACGATGGTATCGATGCGGTGTTCCTGAACTTCGTCACGCCGTTCTTTGTGGATACGTTGGGGGTCGCCCGTGAGATCGCCGAGGCCAACCGGCGGTCGCGCAAACCGATCGTCGCCACCGTCATGACCGAGAAGAAGGGTTGGGCCGAGACGCTCAAGGTCATCCGCGATGGCGGTGTGCCAACCTACGATATGCCCGAGACAAGTGCCAAAGTGCTGGCAGCAATGGGGCGCTACGCCGCTCTCTTAAAGCGACCGATCGAGTCCCCGGTTTCGTTCCCGGACGTGGACGTTGCGCGAGCCCGCTCCATCATCCAGGCAGCTATCACCAGAAGGGATTCTAGCAACAACGGAGGCCAGGAGTTATTAACCGCTGATGAAGGATATGCCCTCCTGGGTTGCTACGGGATTCCCGTTGCCGGATATCGACTTGCCGGCAACGTCGAGGAGTGCCTCACCGCTGCCGACGAGATCGGCTATCCGGTGGCGCTCAAGGTCGATGCCGTGGGCGTCGTCCACAAGACTGAAAGCGGCGGCGTGGTCCTGGACGTCACCGACCGGGAAGCCCTGCGCGAGCAGGCCCGGCAAATGGCCGCCCGGTTTGCCGACGCGTCGCCGAAGTTTCTGGTGCAGGAACAGTTGCACGAAGGGCGCGAGGTCATTGTGGGGGCCAAGGCGGTAGAAGGTCTCGGCCACGTGGTCATGTTCGGCCTGGGTGGCATTTTCGTCGAAGTCCTGAAGGACGTGAGCTTTGCGATTACACCGCTGACCGGCCGCGAGGCTCGGGAAATGATCGAATCGTTGCAGACTTATCCGTTGCTGAGCGGAGCCCGTGGTCAGGCCGGCGTGAACACCGCGGCGCTGGCGGAAACCATCCAGCGCGTCTCGCAAATGCTCGTAGACAATCCCGAAGTCCGCGAACTGGACATCAATCCGGTTTTCGCTTCCCCGCACGGCGCCAAAGCCGCCGACGTCCGCGTGTTGCTTTGAGGACGGGTGGGTGGTCTACCGCTTTATTCTGTAGCGTCGCCCCTTGTGGGCGGCGCCTCCTCGTTTTTCGTCACCCACAAGGGGTGACGCTACATTGGGAATCGCTGCGAGCGACTGAATCGACAAGCCCGTCAGCGACGGGGGGACGTCGCCACGCTCTACGTCAACCCCGTCTGGTATCGCGCCGCCAGATCGACATAAACCTGCTTGAACCCCCTCCATTTCGTCTTGTAGGCCTCGTCGATCTCCCGGTCGAGCACGCGGGCCGGAGTGCCTACCGCAATGGCACCGCCGGGAATCTCCTGCCGTCGGGTGACTATGGTGCCTTCGCCTATCGTGGTCCATTCGCCGACGACCGACCAATCCGATACGATGCTGCCCATCCCCACTACGGCCCAATCGCGGACCGTGGCGGTGTGCACGATGGCGCCGTGACCAACGGTCACCCAATTGCCGATGGTCGTTTGTTGCTCCGGCCGGGCGTGGATGACACAGTTGTCCTCGATGGCAGTGTTGTCCCCGATCACAATCCGTCCGTAGTCGCCGCGGATGCGCGCCCCCGGGCCGATCCAGCAACCTGAACCGATGCTCACGTTGCCAAAAACGTCCGCGCTGGGATGGACATAGGAGCCTGTTCCAATACTCGGGGTCTTGCCTTCAAATGAGTTTACCATCGTTCACTTCCCTGGTGTGGCGGTTGCTGTTTCGACAGGCTCTACAGGCGCGGGTTGGTTTCCCTCGTTACCAGACACCATCGGCATACGAGCGCAAGGCGCAGCCGGCGGCGCCGATGACCCCGGCGTTGTTGTCCAGTTGCCCGAGGACCACTTCCGGAAGGTCGCTGTGAAGGTGCCACTTTTGGGCGTCCAGGTGGAAGCGCACGCGGTCCAGGAGAAAATCGCCCGCGCGGCTCATTCCGCCACCGAGCACAATTCGTTGGGGATTAAACGTGTGCTGGACATTGACACAACCGATGGCCAGGAAACGGCAGGCATCGTCCCAGAGGCGGCAAGCGAGGGCATCGCCGGCGCGAGCGGCTTCGGCGACCGGAAGGCTGCCTAGCGACTTGCCCGGTTCGACTCGTTCCGTCAGGGAGGTTTTCGCCCCGCGTTCGATCTCCTCCATCGCTCGCCGGCCCAGACTGCGCGCCGAACAATACTGCTCCAAACACCCTCGCTGACCACAGGAGCAGGGGCGCCCGCCGGGATCGACGATAGTGTGTCCGAGTTCCAGCGCGTTCTCGAAATGCCCGTGGAGCAGCTCTCCCTTGATGATCGCTCCGGCGCCCACGCCGGTTCCGAGCGTGAAGGCCACCATCGTATTGGCACCCTTGCCCGCCCCGGCCCAGAACTCGCCGTAGGCGGCGGCGTTCCCGTCGTTCTCGAGCGTCGCCGGCAAGCCCGCCCGTTTGATGATGCCCCGCAGGAGATGCACGTTCTCCCATCCGGGCAGATTCGCGGCTTTGTAGATGACGCCGTCGCGATGGCTAAGCGGTCCGGGGGCTCCGATTCCTATGCCCACCACCTCGTCGGGCGACGCGCCGACCTGGCGGATGGCGGTCTCGATCAACTCAGCCATGTCATCGAGAACGGGGGCCGGCCCGCGTTCGGGTAGCGCCGGGCGCGTAGCTCGGTGGAGTACAGTGCCCTGCTCGGTGACGATACCGCACTCGAGGTTGGTCCCGCCCAGATCGATTCCAAGGGCCAGTTTCTGTGCCACGCTATCCTCACAATCCCGGGGCGCTACGCTCCTGAAGAAGTGAACACGATCCCCGCGTAGCCGACCGCGTCGGAGCCGCCGCGCGCGCCGAGCACTTCGTGACTGGTGGTGTGCCGCAGGAGAGTCGCTTGGTCGGCGCCCAGGTGGCGTACCGCAGCCATCGTCGCGGCGACTGCCCCGGCGCCGCAAGCGTTCTGGTGCAATTGGCTCTCGGAGACGATCGGCTTGGAGTCCAGGGCAAGGATGAGATCGATCATCCGCCGGTCGTTGACGTTCTTGGCCCAGGTCAGCCCTTCCGGTCCAGCGCCCTCGGGGGTGAAGCTGTACGACGGCCCGTAGTGTGTCAAATCGGTGGAACCGACCACCACCGCGTCCACCTGGTAGGCCTCGATAGTGCGGGCGACGGCTTCGCCGATGTCCGGCGCTTCGAGCACGGGCGGCACCATGATGGGCAGGATCATGGATTCGGAAAGCAGGTGCCGGACGAAGGGCACTTGCACCTCAATGGAGTGTTCTTGTTCGTGCGCATACACGTCTTCCACGATCAGGTTGGTCTGCCCGAGAATGCGCTCAGCCAACCGTCCGTCCACTTGCACCGGACCGATGGGGGTCTCCCAGCGGCCGGACGGAAACAAGGCGGCCTGGCCACTACGTGGGCGGGCGCGGTGTACCGCGCCGAAGATGACTATGGTGGTCGGCTTCGCCGTGGCGGCGATGGTCGCAAACACCTGTCCAGCGACCTTACCGCTGTAGATCCATCCGGCGTGGGGCACGATACCTCCCCGAACGGTTCCCTCGAGCGGGTGGGCACCGTCGGCGACGCACGCCTCCAGGTCGCGACGGCACGAGGCTTCCGGAGCGGCGTAGAAACTTCCTGCCTGTACGGGCTCGCGTATCAACATCGTTAGCTTACTCGGGGTGACTGCTTGGAGCTTCGGGTGCGCTGCTCGGCCCGCCGGGAGCGCGGGCCGGAGCGCCGGGACCGCCCATCATCCCCATGCCCAGGTCCTTCACCGCGATGACCAACTCCATGGGGATGAACAGTTCGGCCTGGGAGCCGCCCTTCTCCACGGGCTGGGTGGCAAACCCGATGGGGGCGTTCAACTCGCCGAGCGACACCGGCGGCATGGGCTGGTCCGCGGCCTTGGCGATCGCACCGATAACATTCAGCAACTGATCAACCGCGAGGTACCCTTCGGCGTCTCGGGTGGCCGGCAGATGCTTGCGCGCCCGCTGGATGCCTCCGTCTTCGGAGAGCGGGGTTTTCTTCTCTTTGACCAGGGCGGCGACGGTCCTGAACCGCTCGGCGCCACCGCCGAAGGTCATGGCCACATGGTTCGCATCGACGACGCCCATGCGGAACAGGATCCCGTCCTTTCCTAATACCTTGGAAATCACCGCGGTAGCTTCCTCGACCCACTCCGCCTTTTCCGGATCGTCCCCGGCGACTTTGCTCAGGTCGAACGTAAGGTGATCGACCGATATGCCGTCGATGGTCTCCGCGCCGGGTTTGTACTCCAGCGCGGCGAGCGCCGCGGCGGCTTCTTCCTGCGGAACCAGCCCGCCCTTGATGAGGGAGATCAGTTCCGCAAACATGGTGAGCCCTTCCTGGGGATCGCCGTCCATGCCGACCACCTTGGCCAGAGAAACCAGCCCGTCAGGTCCGGCAGGCAGTCCGGAGACACTCACGGCCAGCGTGCGCAGCAGCTTAAGCCGCGAAAGGATCATTTCCTTGATCCGGGCGAGCTTGGTGGGTTCGAGCCCGAGCGCCTGGACTTGCGGGTTGTCCAGGGCCTTGGCCAGCAGCTCGGCGCCCATCTCGCTGGCCTCCTTTGTGGAAACGACTCCGTAGCTGACCACGTGCCCTCCCTTGGGCAAGCCGAGCAGCAGACATTCGGACCCACCCTTGTGGCTGCACATCGCCCGGTGCATGTCAGTCTCCGGGACGGCTTCTGTATACAGGCCGATGCTGATGCCGGCCGGCGCAATGCGCAGCGACAGCGCCACGGTCCGTATCTGCACGAGCATCTCCGAGTCGACGTTCATCATCTGGAGCAGGGGCATCACGGCCTTGAACGCGTCGCTGGAGGTGATGGCCTCGGCGTTGCCCCAGATCACCACGTCATCTTTTCCGTAGTGTTCGGCCTGGTGAGCATTGAGCTTGGAGCGCAGCGAGGTCTTACTCGCCAGGATGGCCTTGACGACGTCGAGCGACGGGCTGAACAGGGCGTGGTTCGCTTTCTGCGCGACAAAGACTTCCTGTCCCTGAAGCATCACCTTGCGAATGCCGGGCTCGACGTCTTCGGGCTCCATTATCGACAGGAGGTCGTCCAGGTTCTTGGTGGGAATCAGCAGGGCCGCCCGATTGTTCATGTCCTGAAACGAGGGAGCGGGCAGGATGACGATGCCCGCGCCACCGGTGTTGTCCACCCCGGAGATGAACCCGAGCATACTAAGTCCCATGGTGATGGGGTTTTGGAAGGGGAAGGGCACATTGAGCTGTTGGACGAGCGTGTTGAGCTTCTGGTCCATTTCGCCGATCTGGCGCACGGAGATCACCGCCCACGCGTCGGCAGGGGCCGCCGCCAGAACGTCGGACGGAACTTGGTCGGCGCGAAGTTGGGCCACCGGAACGGTCACAGTAAAAAGTATCAGCGCTGTTGTAATCAGACGTTTCATCGAACACTCTCCTTGAAAACAAATGCGGGCAAGACCGTTTACCCGCGACCGTTCACATCCAAACCGAACAGGCGCCCGCGCGCCAGGGGTGGCACGAACAAACTTCGTCGATGGAAACGGATGATACCGTGCGGACGATCCAAGTAAAGGGGCAGCCACAATCACTCTATAGACCAGTTTGTCCATGCCACCCCCGTAAGGGCCGAGAAGTATCTATGCCCTTTCCGCGCCCCGTTCCTGCTCGGCGTAGTGACAGGCCACGAGGTGGTCCTCCCGCAGACCGGTTTTGGCTTCCAGCGGTGGTTGCGCCGTGCGGCAGCGGTCGGTGGCGAAGGGGCAGCGTGTGTGAAAGGCGCAGCCGGAGGGGACCTGGGCCGGGCTGGGGACCTCGCCGACGAGTGGGACGCGCTGCCGATCCGCCTGAGGAGCGCCCGGTTCGAGGCTGGGGATCGAAGCCAGCAACGCCAGCGTATACGGATGGCGCGGGTCGTCGAAGATGTCCCGACGATCGCCGAACTCCACGATCCGGCCGAGGTACATCACCGCGACCTGGTCGCTGATATGTCGCACGACGGCCAGATTGTGGGCGATGAACAGGTAGGTCAGCCCCAGGTAGCGCTGCAGGTCGCTCAGCAGGTTGAGAATCTGCGCCTGGACGGAAACGTCCAGGGCGCTGACGCACTCGTCGCAGACGACGAATCGCGGATGGAGCACGATGGCCCGCGCGATGCTGATCCGCTGCCGCTGCCCGCCGGAAAACTCGTGGGGGTAGCGATTCATGTGCGCCGGACTCAAGCCCACGCGCTCCAAGCCGGCGCCCACCAGTTCGCGGCGCCGCCGTCCCCGGGCAATGCGGTGAACCGCCAGCGGCTCGCCCACGATCGCCTCGACGGTCATCCGCGGGTTGAGACTTCCGTAGGGGTCCTGGAAGACGATCTGCATACTTCTCCGCAGCGCACGCAGCTCGCGACGGTTCAAGCTGAAAATGTTCGTTCCGTCGAAGCAGGCCTGCCCCACGGTGGCGGGAAGCAAGCGCAGAATCGCCCGCCCCGCGGTGGTCTTGCCGCACCCGCTTTCGCCGACCAAACCGAGGGTGCGCCCGGCGGGAATGTCGAAGCTGATGCCGTCCACGGCCTTGATCCAGCCGGCGGTTCGGCCGAGGACGCCGCGACGAATGGGAAAGTGTACGCGGAGGTCGCGAACACTCAGAAGGGGAGTGGGAAGTGCTGAGTGCTGAGTGCTGGGTGCTGAGTGCTGGGAGTTGAGTGGGGGACAGCTCATTTCAGAGTTCCCAACAGGCGGCGTAGTGGTCCGGAGCCACTTTAGACAACGATGGTCCGCCTCCGTCGGCTGCGCGCCCCACACAACACGAGGCCGCGATGGCCACCTCCTCGTCACCACGTTGCACGATCACCGTCGGGCGATCGGGCCGGCGCCCCTTACGCTCGGCGAGCGCGCACCGTGGATGGAAACGGCATCCGGTAGGATACTCGACCGGATCGGGGACGCTGCCGGGAATGACTTGCAAGCGTTCCCTGGTCCCCTCCAGCCGCGGGGTGCATTCGAACAACGCCCGCGTATAGGGATGGGCGGGGTGCTTCAAGACGGCCTTTACGGGGCCGTGCTCGACGATTCTCCCCGCGTACATGACGTACACGCGGTCGGCAAGCTCCGCCACCACGCCGAGGTCGTGCGAGATGATCCGGCTGCTCATGCCGGTATCGGCCTGGAGCTTGCGGAGCAGATCGCGGAGTTGGGCCTGGGTGGTAACGTC
>JAUWNF010000040.1 GCA_030612785.1 Phycisphaerales bacterium | reverse complement strand
TTTGTCTGACGGCGCGGCGTTCCCGATCAGGACCATCGTACAGAAGTTCCGCGCCGAGTTCGAGGAGCGCATTCGCAACCAGAAGTCCGGCAGCGTGGACTTGGCGCTGTCGGCGGTGAACTGAGTTGTAGCGTCGCCCCTTGTGGGCGGCGCAGACTAGTTCTTCGTCACCCATAAGGGGTGACGCTACATCGGAAGAGCACGAGTTGTGTAACCGCGGGAACTGGAACTCGCGGATTAGATTATGCCAAAGATCACCATAGACGGACAACAGATTGAGTGTCGTAAGGGCATCCCCGTTTTGCAGGCGGCCCTGGACGCGGGGCTGAATGTCCCGCACTACTGTTATCACCCGGGGCTGAGCATCGTGGCGTCGTGCCGCCTGTGCCTGATGGAAATGAAGATGCCCAACCCTCAGACCGGAGAACCGGACTGGTCGCCCAAGCTGGTGCCGGCCTGCCAGACGCCGGTGCGGGGAGGGATGGAGGTCCGTTTCGACTCACCGGCTGTCCACACCGCCCGAGCACGGGCCATGGAGTTCTACCTGCTCAATCACCCGCTGGATTGTCCGACCTGCGACCAGGCGGGCGAGTGCCTCCTGCAAGACTACAGCGAGAAGTTCGGTAGCCCGACCTCGCGGATGGTCGAGCAGAAGCAGGTCAACCCCAAGAAGGACGTCGGCCCACGGACGCTGCTATATTCCAACCGTTGCGTGTTCTGCAAACGATGCATCCGGTTCACCGACGAGGTATCCGGCACGCGCGAGCTGTGCGCCGTCAACCGTGGTTCGCGCAGTCAGATCGACGTATTCCCGGGTCTACCATTGGACAACCCGTTGCAGGGCAACGTCGTAGACCTCTGCCCGGTGGGCAGCCTGCTGGACAAGGATTTCTTGTTCAAGCAACGGGTATGGTTCCTGGAGGGCGCCCCGTCGATCTGTCCGGGGTGCAGCACCGGGTGCGCGATTCGCGTCGATCACCACGAAAACCGCATTCACCGCTTGAAACCTCGTTTCAACCCTGGGGTAAACGACTGGTGGATGTGCGACGAGGGCCGGTTCGGGTGGAAGTACGTCCACGACGAACGGCGCATTACCCATCCACAACTCCGCCGCGGCTCGGAGACCCAGACCCCGGCCTGGCAGGACATCCCCGGCATTGTCCGGTACCGCTTGGAGGAACTCGTCCGCGAAGTGGGCGGCGACAAGATCGCGGTAATGCTCTCGCCGTTCATGTCCTGCGAGGAGGCGTGGCTGCTGCTCAAATTCATTCGCAGGCTCGCCCCGGAAGCGACGGTGGTGGTCGGCCCCATTCCCACCGAAGGCGACGATCAGCGGTTCCCCGCTCATGCCGTGGATGGCGACGTCAAGTTTATCATCCGTAACGAGAAGTGCCCCAACCGCCGGGGTGTCGAGTTGATCATGCGCGGCGCCGGCGGTACCACGCTGACGCTCGAGGAATTCATCGAGAAAGCGGGGGGCGGCGCGTTCTCCGCCGCCTGGATCGTCGGCGGTTATCCGCAGCCGTGGGTAACCAAGGAGCTGGGCACGGCCATAGCCAAGGTTGCCTTCGTTATCGCTCAGGACATTTTCGAGAACCAAGTGACCGAGGCGGCGACGTTGGTCTTGCCGGCCTGCTCGTTCGCCGAACGCGACGGCAGCTTTGTGAACCACGCGGGGAAGATTCAACCGTTCGCCCGGGCGATCGATCCACCGGAGGGTGCCCAACGAGACAGTCAGTATCTCTATGAGCTTGCCGGACACGACGGGCTGTTCAATGCCAAGAAAGTCCGCGAGTTGATGGCCGAGGAAATCGAAGCGTTCGGCGACATCCACGAGCCGCCGCCGCCGCCGAAGCACCTGCACTAGCTGGGCGGCGGCTGGCGCAGAGAAATTGAGAATTGAAAATGGAAAATTGAAAATGGAAAATGGGGAAAGCGGCGGACCACGCGGTGACTGGATCAGGCCGGCGGGACATACTTGAGCGATCCGCGAGGTTCTGCGATCGGTGCGTCCAGGTGGCGCTGGCTTTGACGCAGAATGGGGTCTGTTGGGAGATAGCCCGACAGCCAACGCGGAGTAGCGGGAGTGTCGGTGCGAATATTGAAGAAGCCCAGGCGGTAACCACCAAGCATGACTTCGCGTATCGAATGAGTGTAGCTCTCAGAGAAGCCCGCGAGACCCGATTCTGGCTGCGACGCATTCAGAATAACCGGTTGCTGCCGCCGGAACGTCTAATCGAGTTGATTCAGGAAAGTGAAGAGGTCGTGGCGATATTAACCGCAATCGTGAGGAAGGCCCGGGAAAGCAAATGATTTCTTCCTTTTCCATTTTCCATTTTCAATTCTCCATTCTCCCCGCGGCGACGGAGGCCTGCGATGATCGTTGACTGGCTGCAAAACCAGCTTGTTTTCAGCATTCTGCTGAGCCTGGTGGTCATCGCGGTCATGCTGCTGGGGGTGGCCTACAGTATTCTGGCGGAGCGCTGGATCGCCGCGTGGGTGCAGGACCGCCGCGGGCCCAACCGGGCGGGGTTCTTCCGCCTGTTCGGAAACTTCCATTTCGGAGGGCTGGGTCAGCCGATCGCCGACGGACTCAAGTTCTTTCTGAAAGAGGATATCATCCCGCGTCACGTGGACAAGCCGTTGTATATCTTCGGCCCGGCGCTGATCTTCATGGTGGCGTTGATCGGGTTTGTGATCATTCCCTGGGGCGGTCAGCTCGATATTGACGGGACGATGCTGAACGTCCAGGTGGCCAATCCGGACATCGGGCTGCTATACATCCTCGGCGTAGGATCGCTGGGCGTCTACGGGATCGTGCTGGGGGGGTACGCGAGCAACAACAAGTACTCGCTGTTCGGGGGCATGCGGGCCGCCGCCCAGATGCTCACCTACGAAATCCCCCTGGGGTTGGCCATCCTGGTGGTGGTGTTGACCACCGGGCAACTTCGCCTGGAAGGTATCGTGCTGGAGCAGGTCGGCGAGGGAAACGTGTGGAACGTGCTGCGCCATCCAATCGCCGGTTTCGTGATGCTGGTCGCCCTGTTCGCGGAGTGCAACCGCACGCCCTTCGATATGCCCGAGGCTGAGCAGGAACTGGTCGGCGGGTTCCACACCGAATACAGTTCCATGAAGTTCGCGCTATTCTTCCTGGCTGAATACGTGCACATGATCACCGGCAGCGCGTTTCTGATCGTGCTGTTCTTCGGCGGATGGCACCTTCCGTTCGTCCCCGGTCTGCAGCCGGAGGACACGTCCGTCGGGGCGATGATCTTCAAGATGCTGGTGATGGGCGCCAAGATCGCGGTGATGATGTTCGTGTTCATGTGGGTGCGCTGGACGCTGCCGCGGTTTCGTTTCGATCAGTTGATGCGGATGGCCTGGAAGGGGCTGGTGCCGCTGGGTCTGGGGCTGGTGGCGGTGGCGGTGGTGATGCTCTACCTGGGCCGGCCGCAGGCGTGGGTCTGGACGCTACTAGGCGACCTGGTGGTGCTCGCGGTGGTGCTGGGGGCGACCGCGCTGACTCCGGAACGGGTCACCGGGCGCCAGCAGGACTTGCCGGAAGTGCTGCGGCCGCGTCGGCGGGCGATTGTGGGGGGACGGTGAGAACATGATCGAAGACAAGGACATCGTCGTTCTTGAACATCCGCGATTGTCCGCCGCCGAGCGCATGTATATGCCGCAGATACTCGACGGCGCGGTGACCACCATGCGGCATTTGCTGAGGGTGCTCTTTCGCAAGGGGATGGTCACGGTTTACTATCCCGAAGAGACGCGGGAGTTGCGGGTGGCCAACTATCGCGGCGTCCATCGCCTTAATCGCGATGAACAGGGGCGGGTGGCGTGCACGGCCTGTTTCATGTGCGCGACGGCTTGTCCGGCCGACTGCATCCACATCGAAGCCGCCGAAGCGCCCTGGCCCGACCGCGAGAAGTACCCGGTCAAGTTCGACATCGACGAGTTGCGGTGCATTTTCTGCGGGATGTGCGAAGAGGCTTGTCCGGTGGACGCCATCGAGTTGACGCCGGTACACGATCTTGTAGGTTTGAGCCGCGACCAGATGATCTTCGACAAGGAAAAGCTCCTGGACATGTACGACCGAACCTGCGACCTCAAGCCGCGCAAGAACCCTCGGATCACCGGGTATCCTGGTACGGGGAATCGGCGGCGTTCCGCATCGACAGAGGAGGACAAGGCGTCTTGAACCCGACGAGCGCCGCCATCCTTTATCTGCTGTTTGCTCTGGGGGGCGCAGGTGTCTACCTGGCGTTGCCCGGTCGGCAGCGCTCCGCTAAGACGGCCGGTTCGATCTTCGGGTTGGCTGCCATCGTCGGGTTCGTGATTCTGGCCGCGGGGTGCCTGTTTCCGGAGGATGCTCCGGCGCTGTACTTCTGCGTGCTGGCGGCGGTGGCGCTTTTCGGGGCCGGCAAGGTGGTGACCCACCCCAAACCGGTGTACAGCGCGCTCTATTTCCTTCTGCTGGTAGTGGCGGTGGCCTGCTTGATGGTGTTGCAAGAGGCGGAGTTTTTGGGCATCGCCCTGATTATCGTCTACGCCGGCGCCATTCTGGTGGCCTACGTCTTCGTGATCATGCTGGCCCAGCAGAGCGGGGCGTCCCCGGTGGATACGTGCGCCCGCGAGCCGTTCATGGCGGTGCTGGCAGGGTTCGTGACCATGGCGGCCATTGCCGGGCAGAGTGCGTATCTGCCGAAGTCCGGGGAACCAGCGCGCGGGCTGGAACCTGCGGCCCAGGTTGTTGCGGATGGTCTTGCGCAGGCAAACGAGGCGACTGACGAAACATTAGCGGGCAGCAACACGGCCCAGGTGGGCTTCGCGCTGCTCTCGCAGTACGTGGTGGCTTTGGAAATCGCCGGCGTGCTGCTTTTGGTGGCGATGGTTGGGGCGATCGCGATGGCCAAGAAGCGCGTCCCGTGCGACGTACCCGTGGCTCCGGCGCTGCCGCCGGGGCAGATCGGCAAGGAAGTGCCGCCGTTTTAGCGGCAGGTGGGTGGCCCATCTCTTTAGAGGTGGGGGACACCATTGCGAGAGTGCGAAACATGGACAGCTTGGCACCCCATGTTATTCTCGGCGCGATCTTATTCGCGTTGGGTATGGTCGGGTTTCTCGCCCGACGCAACCTGATCGTGATGTTCCTTTCCACCGAGGTGATGTTCCAGGGGGTTATCGTGAACCTGGTCGCGTTCGGACGGTTCCACCATGATTTGCAGGGGCAGACGTTTGCGGTGTTCCTGTTGGCGGGAGCGGCGGTGGAAGCCGGTCTGGCGCTGGGTTTGGTGGTGTTGTTGCATCGGCGCAGGCACACGCTGGACGCCGAAGCCTGGTCCACCATGTGCGGATAGCAGAAAGGCAAGAGGCAAGAGGCAAGAGGCAAAAGGCAAAAGGCAACGAGGCAACAAGGCAGAGACTTTGAACTTTGAACTCAGACGCGACCGTGAGGGAGCGTAACCGAGAAAACAGAGACGCGACCGTGAGGGAGCGGAACCGAGACATACAAGGGCACGTAGTCCACGATGGACGTTGACACACTAAACACGCTGAGAACTTGCGGAATCCTGGTTCTGCTGCTGCCCCTGCTCGGTGCGGTGCTGGCGGGCGGATTGGGCCGGCCGCTGCTGAGGGGCAAGAGCCATTTCCCGGTCATCGCCGGCGTGCTGGGCGCGGTGATTTGCTCCTTCGTGGTTTTCTTCAAGATCAACGGGTTGTCGCACCAGGAGGGCGCGCAGACATCGTGGATGGTGCCGGTCTATGACTGGCTGTCAGCCGGCGGCGGTACGTGGTTCAAGGTGAGCTTCCTGATCGACGCGCTCACCTGCGTCATGTTGGTGACGGTCACGTTCATCTCCCTGCTGGTGGTGATCTACTCGCGGGACTACATGCGCGAGCACGGCGTCCCGGTGCGCGGCTACGAGCGCTTCTTCGCTTTCATGGGATTGTTCGTCTTCTCGATGTGCGCCCTGGTGCTGGGCGGCAACTTCGTGCTGTTGTATCTGGGCTGGGAAGCGGTGGGGCTGTGCAGTTACCTGCTAATCGGGTTTTACTACCAGAGACCCGCTGCCGCCGCGGCGGCCAAGAAAGCCTTCCTGGTCAACCGCATCGGCGACTTCGGCTTCGGGCTGGCCATCTTTCTGATTTACCTGACCATCGGGCACCTCGATTATCACACGGTATTCGAGGCGGTCCGGGCGGCGACGGCCAACCACGGAGCGGGCGATGCCGAGGCCCTGGCCCAAGTGCTCGGTATCAATGCTTCGGCGGCATCCGTGGTCATGGAGAACATCCAGAATCGCGTGACCATCATCGCCTTGTTGTTGTTCTGCGGCGCCGTCGGCAAGAGCGCCCAGCTTCCGCTGTACGTCTGGCTGCCCGACGCGATGGAAGGTCCGTCGCCGGTGTCGGCTCTGATCCACGCGGCTACCATG
Organism: Phycisphaerales bacterium; assembly: GCA_030612785.1. Classification (GTDB taxonomy): domain Bacteria; phylum Planctomycetota; class Phycisphaerae; order UBA1845; family UBA1845; genus JAAEQG01. Next base: position 6,403 of record JAUWNF010000040.1, on the reverse strand, counting down.
GTGACCGCCGGCGTGTACATGGTCGCCCGCTGCGGCGTGATCTTCGTGGCATCGCCGGTGGCGCTGACCGTAGTGGCGGTAATCGGGGGCGTAACGGCGTTGTTCGCCGCGACCATCGCCCTGACCCAACACGACATGAAGCGCATTCTGGCGTACTCGACCATCAGCCAGTTGGGCTACATGTTCCTCGGGTTGGGCTGTTTCGCGGCGTCGTCGGCGATCTTCCACCTGATGCCCCACGCCTTCTTTAAGGCCCTCTTGTTCCTTGCGGCCGGCAGTGTGATGCACGCCCTGGGCGGCATCATCGACCTGCGTAGATTCGGCGGGCTCCGCCGGGTTCTGCCGTGGACGTGCCTTACGTTCGTGATTGGCTCGCTGGCGCTGGCCGGCTTCCCGTTGCTGGCGGGTTTCTGGAGCAAGGACGAGATCATCCACGCCGCGATGATACATCGGCCGGTCTTGGGCGTGATTGCCCTGGTGACGGCCGTGCTGACCGCGTTTTACACCTTCCGCATGGTCTTTCGGGCCTTCTCCGGTGAGCAGCGCGTCCCCGAAGGCGTCCACGCCCACGAGTCCGGCAAGTGGATGCTCGTGTCGTTGGGGATTCTGGCGCTGGGGGCGGTCTTTGCAGGCTACTTCGGGGTGACGCTGCACGCGGGCGGCTTCGTCGGAGTCTTCGAGCCGCACGGAGCGTTTCACCACTACCTCGAACCGGTGATGGAGCCGTTCGCGGAGGCCGCGGGCCACGGGGAGCACGCCGAGGGCGGCGGGCACCTCCTGATGTACCTGTCAGCCCTGCTCGCGATCGGCGGCATCCTGGCGGCCTACGTGCTGTACGTGCGCCGGCCGTGGATCCCCGGGCTCGTGCGCATCGCCTTCCCCGAGCAGCATCGCGTAGTGTTCAACAAGTATTACGTGGACGAAGGGTACGACAAGGCGATCGTGCAGCCGCTGCGCCAAGGCGGGCGCTTCTGCTTCGGCCTCGATGAGTATTTGATCGACGGGATCATCTGGGTGGTCACCGCCGTGCCCCGGACACTAGCGTTCGGGCTGCGAACCTTCCAGCACGGGGCTTTGCAGGGATACGGTCTGTCGATGGCCGGTGGGTTGGCCATCATCGTGCTGCTGGTGCTGTTCCTGTAGGAATGGAGAATTGAAAATGGAGAATGAAAAGAGCCAAACGCCCGGTGGGCGTGAAGCGCATTATTCCATTTTCCATTTGCTCGGCGTTCCCTGCGGTTGGCGTGGTACAGGATATGTAGCGGATACATGGATAGCTGGATTCTGACATTCGTGATCTTTGCCCCGCTGGTAGGCGCGGTGCTGTTGGCGTTCGCGCGGCGCGAGGACCACGCCCTGATCCGGCGCGGAGCCCTGGCGATCTCGACAGCGGTTTTCGTGCTTACCGTCGTGGTGCTGGTGAGGTATTACCAGGCCGGCCCGCCGACGGAGTCTGGGGCGGGCTTCCGTCTGGAGCAGAGTGTCAACTGGCTGGCGGACACCGCGCTGGCCGGCGGTGGAAAGGTCGACGTCAAGTATGCCGTGGGGATTGACGGCATCAGCTTGTGGTTGCTGTTACTCACGGCGTTTCTCATGCCGCTCTCGATTTGGGGCAGCTTCTCCGCGATTCAGGATCGGGTGCGGGAGTATTACGTCCTGATGCTGCTGTTGCAGACCGGCATGATGGGCGTGTTCTGCGCCCTGGATCTGCTGTTGTTCTATGTGTTCTTCGAGTTCACGCTGGTCCCGCTGTTCTTCCTGATCGGGATCTGGGGCGGGCCGGAGCGGCGGCGGGCGGCCAACAAGTTTTTCATTTATACCGTTGCCGGAAGCGTGCTGACCTTCGCCGGCGTGCTGTACATCGCGTATTTCGCCTACGCTCACGGCGGGCGCTTCGAGTTCACGCTCGATATTCAAAAACTCAGCGCCATGGGTCGGGCGGGTCTGATGCCGGCGAACGTCCAGTGGTGGCTGTTCGGCGCGTTTGCCGCCGGGTTCGCCATCAAGGTGCCGCTGTTCCCCGTGCACACCTGGTTACCGCTGGCCCACACGGAAGCCCCGACGGCACGCAGCGTGATTCTGGCGGGCGTGCGGCTGAAGCTGGGTACCTACGGCTTCTGTCGGCTGTCGCTGCCCATGCTGCCCGAAGGGGTGCTGGCCTGGGCGCCGTTCATGGCGGTGCTGGCGATCATCGGCATTATCTACGCCGCCCTGGCCGCCTGGGTGCAGGACGACATCAAGAAGCTGGTCGCCTATTCCTCGGTGTCCCACCTGGGTTTCTGCATGTTAGGCATGTTCAGTCTCAAGGCCGCCGGGCTGAACGGCGCGGTCATGTACATGGTCAATCACGGGCTTTCGACCGGGGCGTTGTTCCTGGTGGTCGGGATGATCTACGAGCGCTATCACACCCGCGACGTCAACGCCATTGGTGGGCTGAGCCGGCGCATGCCGTGGATGGCCTTCTTCCTGATCTTCTTTACGCTGAGTAGTATCGGATTGCCGGGCTTGAACGGCTTTGTCGGCGAGTTCCTGGTTCTGCTGGGGACGGCCATCTCCGACACCACCCGGGACCATCTGCCCGCCGGCCCGCTGGGATACGGCTACGTGATTCCGGCGGCGACGGGAATCATTCTCAGCGCGGTGTACATGCTGTGGATGTGCCAGCGGGTGCTGTTCGGTCCGGTCAAAGAGCCGGAGCACACCCCGGATACCAGTCGCGGTCTCACCGTTGACTTGACCAAGCGCGAGATCGGGATTCTCGTGCCCATTGCTCTGGTGTGTCTGCTGATCGGAGTTTGGCCTAAGCCGATGCTCAAGGAGATCGAATCTGCCGCCATCGCCAACATTCTGCAAGTGAGCCCGGTGGCGGCGGCAGACGATTCGCGTCTTGCGGCCGGGCGCCTTTTGCCGAATACGCTGGTCCGTGCCACCCGGGACGAGTTGTTCACCGATGACAACGAGCTGCAGCCTATAGCCTGCGCGGAGAGCCATGAACGCGATTGAATACCTGCATCATTTGCTGCCCGAGGTGCTGCTCATCGTCGGCGCGTGCGCGGCGCTGTTGGCCAAGTGGGGCAGAGACGACTCGCCCAGCCTGGCACCGCCGGTTGTGGCGCTGGTGGCGTTGCTCGCGGCCCTGGCGGTGACGATTTGGCGCGGCGCGCCGGCGGCGCCGATCGACGAACTTCGCGGTCTGCTGCTTACCTCGTTGACGTACTACGTCCGCCTGATCGGGCTTGCGATGGGGGTGCTCATCCTGCTGGTCAACTGGTACGTGCCCGACGGCGCGGAACGTTGCGAATTCTTCTCCATGATACTGTTCTCGGTGGCCGGCGTGCTGCTCACCGCCTCGAGCAACGACCTGGTGGTGCTCTTCTTCGCCATCGAGTTGGTCAGCGTGCCGACTTACGTGCTGATCGCCCTGAGCCGCCTGGACACCCGGGCTTCGGAGGCGAGTGTCAAGTACTTCTTCCTGGGGGCGCTGGCGGCGGGATTGATGGTCTACGGCTTCAGTTTCCTGTACGGCGTGAGCGGCTCGACGGTGCTGCGTGACGGGCTCGCCGACCACTTCACCGAGCACGGCGTCACCCCGTACGCGCTGATCGGTCTGCTACTCGCGCTGGCCGGTCTGTTTTTCAAGACCGCCGCCGTGCCGTTCCACGTGTACGCGCCGGACGTTTACGAAGGTGCCGCGTCGCCGGTCACCGCCCTGGTGAGCTTCATGCCCAAGCTGGCCGGCTTTGTCGGTCTGATTCAGATCCTCAGCGTGTTGAACTGGCAACTGCCCGTGTCGGTGATGTGGGTGTTGTGGTGCGTGGCGGCCCTCTCGATGACCGTGGGCAACGTGCTGGCGCTGCTGCAAACCAATGTGAAGCGCGTTCTGGCGTACTCCAGCATTGCGCATACGGGGTACATGCTCGGTGGGCTGCTGGTGGGGCCCTTGGCCGCCGAGGGACCCATGCGCGACGGTGTAGCCGCCCTGCTGTTCTACATCGCCATCTACGGTATTATGAACCTCGGCGCGTTTGCGGTGCTAGCCGCTCTGCGGACCAAGGACGGGCCCGCCGAGGAAATGCACGACCTACACGGGTTGAGCGTGCGCCATCCGGCGGCGGCGCTGGTGATGGCGGTGTGCGCGTTCAGCTTGATGGGGTTTCCCCCGACCGCCGGCTTCTTGGGCAAGGTCTATATCTTCGCCAGCGCATTTTCGGTGGGCGTCGAGCAGCCGTTCCACAATCCTCTGATTGCTCTGGCAATCATCGGGGTGATAAACTCCGCCATCGCCGCTGCTTATTACCTGCGCATCGCCGCCGCCTGCTATCTGGGCGAGGAGGAGGCCAAGACCGAGCGCGTAGGGGGCGCGCCGATGGGATTCAGTCTGACCGTGTGCGGCGTGGCGCTGCTGATACTGTTCGCGTGGTCCTCACCGTTGGTAACCCGGGCCCAGTCAGCCGCCAAGCGTCCGATATTACGGACGGCGGTACGTCTGGCCCAGTCTACCTGTGAAACTCCGGAGCATCCGGCCGCGACGCCGCTTGTTGGGGTGGCGTCGGCGCCCGAAGCGGGTATTATTGGTTCGCAGGCGCGGTCAGGTTTCAAGCTTCCATGAATCCACAAGGGTTGCCGGCAACTTGGGTGTGGGACTTCGTCACCCACAATTGGGCGTTGATCAGCATCGTCGTTACCCTAACGGTGCTGGTGCTGGTGCCGGTGATGGTGGTTCGCAAATACCGCCGCCTGATTTTCAATCTCTTCGCCGACACGCCGCCGCCGGTTGCCATGCAACCCAACGGCTACGTCCCCGCCGGGGGTCAGGAAGTCGATTTCCGCGCTTTCGACGGCCACCGGCTTCGCGGCATGATGATTCCGCATAATCCAGCGCTCCCGCCGCGGGGCATGATCGTCTTCGCCCACGAATTCACCAGCGATGCGGAAAGCTGTGCCCGCTACTGCCGACCGCTGATTGATGCCGGGTACGACGTGTTCAGCTTCGACTTCCGCGGCCACGGGCAGTCGCTCGGCGAGGAAGGCTATCAACCCCGTCAGTGGCCCAGTGACCGCGAGGTGAACGACATCCTCGGGGCCATTGCTTACGTGGAGGACTGCCTGGAGAATACCGGTCGGCTCAGAGAGGTCGGACTGTTCGGCATTTCGCGCGGGGCCGGGGCCGCGATCATCGCCGCGGAGGCGGTCTCCAACGTCAAAGCCGTCGTTACTGACGGCGCCTTCAGTAGCGACTCCACGCTCGAACACCTGATGAAGCGGTGGGCGAGCATTTTTGCCAAGGTGCGTCTGGTTTACGAGAACCACCCGCCGGTCTTCTGGCGTTTTCTGCGTTGGCTGGTGTTTCGGGAGTGCAGCCGCCGTTTCAATTGCACCTATCCGTCGGTCCGCAAGGCCCTGGCCCGAATGAACGGGGTGCCCATCCTGCTGATTCACGGCGAGAGGGATAGTTGCATTCCTGTCTCGCAGACCCAAATGCTCTACGACTGCGCGGGCGAGCCCAAGTACGTCTGGATCGTCCCCGGAGCCGGACACAACCAGTCCGTCGCGGTCCAACCGGAGGAGTACACCGCCAAGACGCTCCAGTTCTTCGACCGCTATTTAGCCGGTGTCGACGCCGACGCCGACCGCCTGCTCCCCCTGCGCCGCCTGACCCAGCCACTGACAACCCCGCCCCGCAGGGCCAAGACCAAGGCCCCGGCCACCAGCGCTTCGCGATAAGCCGATTGGGCACGACGCTCCGCAAACAGGTCTGTGTTACAACCCCGGTGCCAGATGTTCCTCACGCTCGTGCTGGCGCTTGGCGTCCGCGACCAGCTTCGCCACCAACTCCGGGCTGATCCGCCTGCCCGAGCCCACCGGCGTGGTTGATGCAGGAGTGTCGGTAGGTCGATCATCCTTCGATTCGGCTGAGCGGGTTGGTGGTTTATCCGAGGGGACGGGGCGGCTTTGCCGGTGCGGCTCGGCGAGGCTGTACAACCGGGCGGGTGAATGGGTCTGAGCAATGCTTGGGGCGCGTTGCACCGTGCTTTCCAGACGTTGCTGGACGTGGGCCGCCTCGTTGACCCATTGCTGAAGCGTTCTCGTCGTCTGCATCACCTCGGAGTGCAGCTTGGCGAGTCGGTCGGTCTTCTCCGTCGCGAGCAGGCTCGTTTTGGAAAGGCCACTGAACACTTTCTTAACGGCCTGGCAGACGTTGGTGAGTTGGAGCGCCTGTTGCTTCGCGTCGCATACGACAGCCTGCGGTTCATTGAGCAGGCCGTTGATGTGTACCCGCAGGGCTTCAGCGGCTACTTGCGTTTGGTGGACCATGTCGCCAAGCGACCGGCTTTGTTCGCTCAAGTGGCTCAGCGTTTCTCTATTGGCAAGGATGTTATCGTGATCCTGATGGAGTCCGGCG
>JAUWNF010000357.1 GCA_030612785.1 Phycisphaerales bacterium | reverse complement strand
AGGCCGGTGATGTCGTCTACACTTGGCTCCTGGGGCCGGTGTCTGTCGGGTTCGGTGGACATGCCTGACGCACTCCGTTGCCTGTGGTGGTGTCGCTCCGTGACGCCGATCTATCATAGCCCCGCGAGCCCATCGCGGGGGTTACTTTCGCTTCTGCCTCCGCTTGGCGGTCTTCCGCTTCGCCGACTCGGCCACCGCGACCGTGGAGGCAGTGCCAACGCCCAGGGACCTTCGCTGAACTCACGCGGCGGATCTGCGGCGTCGCCTTCCTCGCGGCTGCTGGTCTTGGCTTGCCAGTTTCTGCACTTGTTCGGCAATCTCGCGAATGCACGACATACAATCACCGCCGACGTCACTGGCAGGGAAAACCGATATTGTCCAGCCGTTCTCCCGCAACTCTCCTCGCAACCGCTGATCGCGCTGCCACCCGCGCCGCGTGAGATGCCAAGTAGCGCCGTCCACGTAGACGGCATACTTCAGCTCGGGGACGGCAAAATCCGCACGAGAGATTAGGCTTCCGTCTCCACGACAGATGCGGTGCTGGGCGACAACACGGCGCAGGCAAGGCACCGACTTCATGGCCTCACCCAGCAGCGCTTCGTAGGGCAATTCGTACCTTGATGCGTCTTCACTCGAACCCTGTCGGACCTCTCGAACTCTGATCGTCTCTCGCGATGGCCGGTTGACGATGAGGTCCCACAGCAGCTTGTTGTTGCGTCTCTTCATGCGATCCCGATGCCAGGACTGGTTGGCCACAAAGATCAGCTTCTCCCGCGCGCGGGAGATGGCCACGTTGACGAGGCGCAACCCATCGTCGCCCTGAAGGATGCGCGTCAGGTGATCTCTTTTGTAGTCCTCCACGACGTCAAAGATCACTACGTCTGCCGCGCTTCCCTGGAACTGGTGAACCGTGCCGACCCGTATCCGCTGATAGGCATCGCATGCTGCCTGTTCGGCTCGTACAAGACGCCTCAGCCGAGCCGCCTGCGCTCTGAACGGGGTTATGATCGCCACGTCCAACTTCGGCTCGTCACCCAGGATTGAGGTGGCCATCTCGACGCACAGCTCTGCCGTTGAAGCGTTATACCAACTCCCGTTCTCCGGAAGGCATGGTGATTTGCCCGATTCACCTGCATCCGCCAGTACGACCGCACTGGAGGGTAGAGGCGCGAGTCCGGCCGTCCGGCGTCGTCCGCCGCGAGGGCGCCTGCAGCGCACTCCCGGATAGAGATGCTCGATCTGTTTCCAGATCCTCGGTTTGCAGCGTCGCTGTTCGGTGATGCGGATCATCAGCGGATGATCCGCACTGACACGGCGCTGGCCGTTCCTCCCGCTGATCGCACCGCTCGCCTCGAAAACATCCGTTCCCAACCACTTGGACTCCGCTTCAGACAGCCCTCTCTCCTGCTCTACTACAGGGCCAAGCTGTCTCGGGTCACCGGCCAAGAGGAACATCTCCTTCGCAAGGGAACCGAGGTAGTAACAGACGGCTGGCGGGACCATGGTGACTTCGTCGATGACCACAACGGGCCAAGCTAGATCTGCGATGGGAGAGCGCGGGGAGTACGCGGATGCAACGGTCGAGATCACGACGCGGGACTGCTGGAGATGAGCTTGCACGGCGTCGGCGAGACTCGATTGGGCCGCCAGCTTCTCCGCCCTGAGTGCGGCCAGCGAGGCTTCGGTTGCCTGTTTCCGCTCCGCTGCCGCTAGCCGACGCGCCGCTCCGGCGATCCTTTCTGTAAGCGTCTCTGCCTCAGTCGGCCCGAGCAACTCCGGCCGACCCAGAATGCTTTCCTCGCAGGGGTAGCCGTAGCGGAGAACGTTCCTTTCGCGAATCAGCCCATCCTCGCCTGCGTTCTCCATGGCCGCTACCACCTCCTCGGTCAGCACGTCCGCGGCGAGGTTGGACGGGGCGACCAACAGAATCCGTATCTCGGGATCGGCCCGGACCAAGTCGGTAGCGAATTGTGCTATCGCGTAAGTCTTCCCCGACCCCGGAGGCCCCCACAGCAACCGTGTCCATGGCCTGGGCATTATGACCAACTCAACTGCCGCCTGCATAGAGTCCTGGACGTCGGTCCCGGCGCCGTCCGTCTCATCCTCTCCGATCAAGGGAGCGACACGAGCGGGAATGTCGTCGAGGTTCTCGATCCGGCTCGCAAGCTCGGCCCATAGAAACCCTCGGTCAACGGACAGAACGCCTGGCATGTCCATCGCGTGAATCTCGGTGTCCGTCGCCACGTACAGACAAGGTGAGTGCGGATCCTGCCCGACGACCGTGCCCCGCGTCCGCGAGCCGCCTCCATTCGGGCGGTATTCGACGGGGGTTCCGGTGGGGAAGCGCCCGTCTCCCATCTCCACCTGAAGTGCCTGAATTTGCCGCCCGCCGACGCAAGCGACATGCACGACGTTGAGCGCTCTAAGGTGCGCATTACGAAGCTTGCTGGCGTAGCGGCGGATCGCCTCAGCGACACCCGCCGGTGTGTCCGGATCGACGACCTCTGGCGCTTCCATGCTCTTGAGAAACTCAAGCCCCTCCATCGTCAGCTTGACGCTCCGACGGTTACGAGTGAGCGCGAGGTAACCACCATGCTGCGGCAGGTCCGCTACCGCGGCATAACGGTCAGCCTCCTCTTCGCTGCCGGATAGGTGCTTCGACACACGGTTCCAGGTAACCCATCCATCCGACTCTCTCTTCCCAAGGATGTGAACGGCCCTCAGTATGTCGAATAGCTCCGCCTCCAGGGCACTATGCACAGCCATCACGCGCCTCCTTTCTTCTAACCACACCACACTGGACCTGTCCCACCATGCATCACAGTCGCTCCTAAGCCGCAGGTAACCAGTTCTCGTGCGTGTGGATCCGCCGCCGCGGTTGCGTGCGCAAAGCTACGGACAGCAGCCCGCGATGCCGATCTGAATCCCCCTTCACCACGATCGAACCAGCATGATATCGAAACATGCAAGCGAGGCACTCGGCCTTCATCGCGTACAAGGCCCGCTGCATGGCGCCTTGGCAGAGCTTTGCCAGTTTGCTGCACAGCTCGGCGGCGTCGCGGAAGTCCTTCGCCCTTTGTGGTGACTGCGGCACGATAAACTCCAGAACGGTCATGGCTGTTCTCCTGTGTTTGAGGGATCAGACGAACAGTCGCTGGGAGACGGACCAACGCTGTCCGTCTTCCCCAGTAGCGCTTGGGGATCGAGGAACTCGCGCTTTGTTCGAGTCGCCCGATGGTCGTCGTAGGCAGAGGTGAGCAGCGCGGCCAATTCGCTTCCGGCGGCCACGAGCAGGTCTCTCAGGTCCCGGAGGAATTCTGGCTCCGGCTGGGCAAGGTGCACCTTCAGTCCGAAGCGGCGTAAATCCTCCGCGCAGTTCGGAGTGGCTCCCCAGTGGTCCAGACTGTGGGCGATCTCTAAAGAGGTGCCGTCCAGTCCGAGCGAGACACAGACTTCTTTGACATCGAATTCCTCTAGAGCCAGGTCATACGGATCAATAAGTGGTTGTGATTCCCCTGGCACAAGCCGCTGGCCGCCGCGCTCGGCCACCAGCTCCCTGTTCAGCAACAGGTCGAGCAGCGTTCGGGCGAAAAACCGGAACCCGGAGCTATCCTTCTCCTCGACGTTGACGATCGCAGCGGCCTTCTCGCATGTGGCCCGCTCGATAAGCCGCGCTACGCTCCATCCCTTGATGACACACGCACGTTCCACTACCTGCATCTGCTCAGGGGTGAACCTGCCACTTTGAGTGATCCTCTCCGGTGGTCGGTCTGAGTTCCCGGGCTTGCTCGGTTTCCCGACCGCTCGACTCCGCTGTGTCTTTTTCATACCTCGTTTCTCCGCCATGCCGGACCTCCTTTTCTCTCTCCGCCTGAAGAATAGCAGATCCCACTCTGAATGTCAAGCAAAAATCGTTTTTTGCACCATATATCTTCTCGCTCCTTCCGCTCGGGCCAGGCGCCCGAGAAACCGGGGAGATATCATACCGCTCAAGCCTGTGGTCGTCAACGGCAAAATCGCCATAACTTTCTTTTCTACAATGGGTTACAGACCATCATAGGGGATAAAGACCCCCCTAGGGGACGCAGACCCTTCCGGGAATGCGAGACCCCTGTGGGTACGGGTGCCCACGTTCCTGCGGGAGTATCCAGCGGTCGCCCGGCAATGCAGCGAGAAAGATGCTTCTTATGAGTTGTTCCTGCAAAAGCTGGCCGAGCTAGAGGTTCAGCAACGCCAAGCCCAAGGTATGCAACGTCGAATCAAGCACGCCGCCTTTCCCGTGGCCAAGGAACTGGGCGACTTCGACTTTTCCACCGTGCCCAAGCTCAACAAGAAACGTGTGCTGGGCTTGGCCGGTGTCAGTTTGTCGAGCAACGAGCCTACATTGTTCCTAACGGCGCGCCGGGCGTGGGCAAAACGCATCTGGCCATCGCGTTGGGACACGAAGCCTGCCGGCGCGGAAGGACGACATCCGCCGCCGGGTCAAC
>JAUWNF010000277.1 GCA_030612785.1 Phycisphaerales bacterium | reverse complement strand
CGGCGAAAAAGTAGTCATAGCCAGGCGGCAGGTTGCCCCGTTCGTCCAACGCAACACTCAACTCGTCGATGGCGCCTCCCATCGGCTTGCTTCTGTCAAGATCGGCGTACATCTTGGAAACGCGGCGCTTGTCCTTGCGCGTGATCTGTACGGGGGCCAGCGTTTCCTCGACAAACCCCAGATTGGCAAGCAAGAGGGGATGTCCTGTGCTGCCAGGGAATAGAAAACGCTCGATCTGCTCCCGGCCCTCCCGTTCGGCCAACTTGACCACGATGTCGTAGTTACGGTCCCCCTTCTTGAACGTGCCCGCTTCCAGTCCCTCCAGGTTGGCCCGTAGCGTCATTCCCATCCCCGTGGCGGGAATCCCCAGGTCTCCCAGCACCGCCCGGCGGGGGCTGATGCGGATTTCCGGCTTACCCGTTCGCACGGTGGTGTCCGCGTTGAACACCCCGCCGATCGCGTCCGCGAAACCCCGAGCTTTCAAGGCCAGCCCGTCGAGTGTGTCCAACTCATCGCCGGCTATTTCCAGCTCGATGTCCGATTGCTGGCCGCCAATAAAGGAAGGCATACTGACCGTAACGATGCATTCGGGATACTCGGCCAGGCGCGCGCGGACGTCGCCCAGTAGCTCGTCGATAGACAAGGAGCGCTGGTTTCGGTCGGAGAACTTCAGGAGCATCTGGGCTAGGTAGACACCTTCCGAGGCCTGCCCGAACATGCCCTCCACCTTTCCGATCGTGGTCAGCACATGCCGCAATTCGGGCACGTCTTTGAGCAGGTTCTCCACTCGGGCGACCCGCGCTTCCGCTCGTTTCAGGTCGTATCGGGTCGGGAATTCGAGCTTGACGAAGATCTGTGCCTGGTCGGGGTTGAAGAAGAAACCGAAGCCGGTTTCCTTGGCCAGTGTCAACGAGTGCACCAGGAGCGCGGCGACGCCGACCAAAGCCAGAACGGCAACCGGGCGGCGGCGCTCGTTGAACAAGAGCACCCACTGGTAGCCATTCGAGACCCGCGTGAAGAGCCAGTTCCAGCCGCGTTCCATCAACGCCAGCAAAGATCGCGAGTTCTCCTTGCGGGGCTTGAGCAGAATCGAACACAGGAGGGGCGTCAGCGTGAACGAAATAAACAGTGATACCGCCGTCATGATGACCATCGTCAACGCCAACGGCCTGATGAACAGTCCTACCTGGCTGCCCATCATGGCGAGGGGAAAGAGCACTACGACATTCGTGCCGGCGCTGGCCAGCACCGCTACGGCTGCTTCGCTGGTACCGCGGCGGGCCGACTCTCCGGCGTTTCCGGTCTGATCCATACGTTTCACGATGGCTTCCAGCACCACGATCGAGTTCATGACCAGAATGCCCACCGATAGCCCGATCGCCAGCAGGGTGGACGTGTTCAATGTGAAATCGAGAAACTGCATGAAAAACAGGCCGATGATGATGGTCAGGGGCATGGTGACGCTGACGACCAACGTCGAGCGGAAGTTGTACAGGAACAGGAAGAGGAGCAGCGCCGGCAACGCCACGCCCTGCCCGATGTTCACCCAGGCACTCTTGACGGTGGCCTCGATGAAGCGACCGTCGTCAGACACCCAAACCAGTTCCATGCCCCCCGGCATATTCCGGTTTAGGGCCGCCATGGCCTGCTTGACGCGGTTTACCACTCGGACGGCGTTGGCGTCCGCTTTCTTGATCACCTTGATGGCGATGCAGGAGCGACCATCCAGGGCGGCTTTCTGCCGCAGCTCTTCGGTCGCCATCATCACATGCCCCAGATCATTGATATAGCAGCGCTGGCCGGCGGAGTTGGCAACCTCCAGTTTTCCAATTTCCGCCACCTGATCGTAATCCGCGTCAAACTTCACCGAGTATTCGGTTCCACCCGCACGCACGCGGCCGGAAGGAATCGTCCGGATACCCCGCTGGATAGTCTGTACGACATGCAGGCTGGACAACCCGCGGGCCGCTAGCTCCTCCCGGTCCAGCGTCACGCGCACTTCCCGCTCCGCCCCGCCGATCAGCTCCACGTTGGCTACACCCGAGAGCACGGTGATTCGATCGCGCAAAGTGTTGTCGGCGTAGTCATACAACTCATCGAGCGGCACGTCGCCGGTGAGGGCCAATTGGATGATCGGTTTCGCGTTGATGTCGAATTTGACCACCTGCGGGTCTTCCACGTCGGCGGGGAAATCGGCCCGGATCAGGTCGAGCTTCTCCCGCACGTCGGTGGCGGCAATGTCCACGTCCACGCCCAGGTTGAACTCCAGGAAGGTCTGGCAGACATTCTCCATACAGGAGGAGCTGACGTGCTTGAGACCGTCGATGGAGACGACTTGGTCTTCGATGCGTTTGGCGATGTCGGTCTCAATCTGCTCGGGGCTGGCACCGGGGTAGACGGTGATAATCGTGACGTACGGCATGTCCATCTTCGGCATCAGCTCAAGCCCCAGCTTGCGATAAGCGTTCAAGCCGAGCAACGTCAAGCCGATGATGAGGCAGGACATCGCTACCGGGCGTTTGACGGAGGCGTCTGAGAGAAACATTACGGTTCCTCCCGCAGCACGCGAACGGGAGAATCGGGCTCAAGAAAGAAGCCACCCATGACCACGACTTCGACTCCCTCTGTCAACGCCTCGGACGTGACCTCCCGGTACCCGTCGGTCCCCAGGCCCACCTCCACGGGGATCATGCGGGCAACCTGATCATGAACGACAAAGATCACCGTCCGGCCGCCGCGCTGCTGGAGCGTGTCGTTGGGCACTCCCAGCCCCATACGCTGCTCCAGGATGATCCGTACGTGAGCCATCGCACCCGGGGCCACCGCCGCCGGGGGCTCCTGCAACAGGCACCGCACCTCGAATGTGCGCAGCTTGGGATCGATCGTCGGGCTCTTGTATGAAGCGATCTGATCGCCAAGGTCAACGCCGTTGACGATTACATGCATGGCCGTCTGCTGCGGCGTAACCCGGCCGTAGAACTGCGCGGGCAGATAGACCGAGACTTCCACGACAGACGGATCTTCGATACGCAGCACGGGCTGTCCGGGGCTGCCCATCTCACCCGGCTCTTGATAGCGCTGGCTGACCCACCCAGTGATCGGGGCCACTACCAGCGAGTCGGCGAGGGCTTTCTGGGCCATGGCCAAGGCGGACCGGGCCTGTGCCTGCTGCGCCTCGGTCAGGGCGATCAGGGCCCGGGCGTGCTTGAGCATAGCCACGCAGCGCTTGTACTCGGCCTTCATTTCCTCCATCTCATCGTTGGAGGCGGCCCCTTTCTCGTACAAGTCCCGGTAGCGGTCCCAGGCATACTTAGCCTCGTCATAATCGGCCTGATTGTTCTCCAGTGAGGCCTGTTTCTCGCGCAACGAGCTTTCCGCCACGGCCACTGCGTGTTTGCGCATCTCCACCGCCTGGACCAGTTTCAGCGAGTCGGTTTGGAAAAGACGCGTCTGCCCGGCTGCAACTTCGTCCCCCTCGTCAACGTAGATGGCATTCAGCACGCCCGGCACTCGGGGAGACACGAGGACCAGATGCTTGGCCTGAACGTTCCCCTGTAATACCAGCACACGCTGAAACTGCATCATACGCGCCTCGGCCAACACCACATTAACTCGCCGGAGTTGGCGGGCGGCAGCTTCACCCTGCGTGGCATCGCTCTGCTTGGTGCACGACGTCAGCCCGACCAGCACGGCTGTCACCGTTCCCGCTATCATGCATAACCCGAAGCATCGTCCTGCACCCATACGTTCTTTGGCGTGCCTGGCGACATCGCATCGTTTTGTCATTGTGTTACAACCTCCGCGATCGCCACATCGAGAAAACCATTGCCAGGCCCAGGACGGCCGCGATGAGGTATCCGACAAGGCCGATGATGGGCAGACCGAGAAAGCTGGGGCCGCTTGAAAGCTGCATGAGCGAGGAAGACCCGATGATCAGTGAGCCGATGATCATCCCGAAGGTCACCCGGTTCGAGGATCGTTCGTGTGCGTCCGTGAGGCGGTGAATATCCTCCGGCCGAAGGGCAATCTTGAACCCGCCGCTCCTGAAAGATGCGACCAACTCTCGAACATCGCCCGGCAACGAGCGGCCTAACGCGAGCATGTCCCGCATTGCTCGTGACACGTCCCTCACAACGCGGCGGGCGGAGTACCGTTGTTTCAACAGACGCTCGACGTACGGACGCATTTGCGCGGCGATGTCTAAGCTCGGGTCCAGGTCCCGGCCGACCTGCTCGATCGTGGCCAGGGCCTTGATCAGAAGCGTATGCCTGGCGGGTAGCACAAGCTCGTGTTCCCGAAGCGTACTAACCAAGCGGTTCATCGCCTCGCCGAACGCCATGCCCTTCATGATCTGCTCGGCATCGAACTCGATGAACTCGTCCAGCTCGCGCTCCAAAGCTTTGCGGTCTATTCGCCCGGCGGCTTCAGCCAGTTCGAGCACCACCGAGGTGGCCCGCTCAACATCCTTGCTCATGATGGACAACAACAAGGTGGCGAACCGTTCGCTGTCATCGGGAGTAACCTGCCCCACCATGCCGTAGTCGAGCATGCAAATCACGTCTTCCGGCAGGACGAAGATGTTTCCGGGATGCGGGTCCGCGTGGAACAGGCCGTGCTCGAAGATCTGCTTGAGGACCACATCCAAGCCGTTGCGCGCGATGCGGCCGAGGTCGTGACCTTGCTCCCGCAGCTTCTCTGCGTCCCGCACCGGCATTCCGGCAATCCACTCCATCGTCAAGACACGAGAAGTGCTCAGATCGGTGTAGATTTTGGGAACGTGGACGGTCTCGGCCCCGGAGAAGTTCCGGGCGAAACGCTCCACCATTCGCGCTTCATGGGTGAAATCCAGCTCGCGCCGGATTGAACGAGAGAACTCTTTCACGCTTCCCGGCGGATCGAAACCAGCCGTAGTAACCCCGCGTCTGACGATCCACGCGGCGATCGAAGTCAACAACTCGATGTCGGCCTCGACCACGGCGGCGATCCCTGGACGTTGAATCTTCACCGCAACCGCCGTGCCGTCTTTCAGCGTGGCCCGGTGTACCTGGCTGATGGAGGCCGACGCGATCGGGCTATCACCAAAGCTACCGAACACCTCGTTGGGTGACGCCCCCAGCTCTTCCAAAACAACCTGCGCAGCCTCGGTGTCCGAGACCGGCGGAACGCGGTCTTGCAGTTTCTCCAGGTCGGCACAGATATCCGGCGGAATCAGGTCCGGTCGCGTGCTGAGCACTTGGCCGAGCTTGACGTATGTCGTCCCAAGCTCGACGAGCACGGAACGCAATCGTTCTCCGCGAGAGGCAGGTGTTTTCGGAGATTTGCGTAGCAGATTGAGCCCGGCAACCATCGAGGCCGGCAGTGCATCGTGCAAGTGCAGGCGCGACACGACTTCGCCGAAACCGTGCCGGACGAGCACGCGTACGATCTCGGCGAGTCTCTTAACGTTGCGAATACCGTGCGTGAAGCCAG
>JAUWNF010000077.1 GCA_030612785.1 Phycisphaerales bacterium | reverse complement strand
CATCTCCGAGGTGATGCTCTCCCCCAGCAGCTACGACAGCACCTACGAGTTTATCGAGATCTACAACTACAGCGGCGCGACGGTGAACCTGGGCCAGGTGGACGCGCTCCCGGTGGTCAGCAAATACGGCATGCCCACGACGGACAACCTGGTGGGCACGTCGATCGCAAACGGTGAATGGATGATCATCGCGATCGACCCCACCGCCGAGTATCCCGAGGCCGAGGGGAAGTTCCGTTGCGAATGGGGCGAGCTCGAATCTGACGGCCAGACCTACAGCCTGCCGGACGGGACGGGGGCGGAGGACAATCGCCTCCTCGAGGTGCCGCTGGCCAACTGGGAGTATCTCTGGGCCAGTCCGGCCGGCACCTGTCAAGCCGCCAAGGGCGCCCGTATTCTGCTGTTCAATTCCAACGGCGAGCTGCTCGACGCGCTGGACCTGGGTGGGACGGGCGGCTATGCCGGAGACTGCTACGGGTCCAGCTACGCCGTCAGACGAGGGGCGGGGGGGTGGGATCCGGACGCCAACCCCCTGGACGTGGAGAACAACGACGACTGGATTATCTGGGCCTGCTCGGACGCTTTTACCGAGGGTCGGATGACCGGCGGGACGTCGGATAAGGCCAACCCCGGCCACATCCCCGGACATTCTGAAGCCCCGGACTACGAGGGTCCGTGCTACGGCGCCTGCTGCCTGCAGGATGGTGGGTGCGAGGATGACCAGACGGTGATCGAGTGCTACGACCTCGACGGATACTGGATGGGTCCGGACACCATGTGCTGCACCAACGCTGCGCAGTTCGTCGCCTGCCTCGAGGCCAGCGGCCCCGAGGTGACGGCGTCACCCGGTTGCCAGGTCACGTCAGACTATGACGGCGACACGGACGTGGACCTCTACGACTTCTACTTGTACCAGCAGGGCATCTGTATGCCCTTCTGCACCGACATCGACGGCCAACCACCGTATCCCGACCACTGGGACCGCACGCCGGTTTGCATAACCGGCGCGATCGTGTGCAACACCCAGGACCTGACCTCCGACGCGGGCTCGAAGTCGATCATGATTCAGGACCCCGCAGGCTACCCGGGGCGGACGATCTACGGCGACAACGCGGAGTTCCTCGTAGCCCTTCCGGATGCCCTGGACGACCTCAACCTGGGTGACGAGATCGAGATCCGCGCCCACGGGATGAACTACTACGGGACGCCGGAACTCGTGACCGATTACGATGACTTCGAGGTAACGGTCTTGAGCATGGGCGACGCGCCGGAACCGACCGTCCTGACGATCGCACAGTTCACTGACGACTATCTCTCGACGCTGATCAAGGTGGAGAACGTCTCGTTTGATGACTACCCTGGAACCTTCGTGATCAGTACCAATTACCAGATCACCGAGGGCGCCAAGGGCGTGACGGACGTGCGCATCTCCGGCGACACCAACGGGTGGATCGGCCAAGCGATCCCCGCCGGGCAGCGGGACGTGATCGGTATCCTCTGTCAGTACAACGGTGCTTACCAGATCAAGGTGCGTTACTACCCGGAGGACATCCCGGCGCACTAGCCGCCGCGGAGAAGTCAGCCTAGGTTGTCATGTCGAACACCGCCCGCCCGCGGGAACTCACCGCGGGCGGGCTTTTTGTGCGCCGGGTGGCGCGTAGCACAATCAACTCCCGTGACGACACGATCCCCGGGAGTAGCGAGTCGCGGACTTCAGTCCGCGCGGTGCGGCGAAGTTCGGGGCGTTCCGGACCGCGAACGACCGCGCAGGCTGAAGCCTGCGGCTCACTTCCCAGTGGTAGTCGCAGCTTTGTAGCGGCCTGCGTCTCGCAGGCCGTTCGGCCCGCGGGGACGCCCGCCGCTACACAAGAGCCCGCGACTTTGCGCTGTAGGGGCTGTTAGTCGACGGTGGAGTCGTGTTCGGTGAGGTACCACTTGACCGCCGCGGGGATGCCTTCGTCGTACGAGATGGTTGATTCCCAGCCAAGCTGCTCGCGGGCCTTGCGGGTCTCGAAGAACGAGCGCCGCCCGATCAGCCACACGGAATATCGCGTGACCAGGGGCGGCTTCTTCCGCTTCAAGGCGTGTCCGAGGCATTCGAAGACGAACGCCGCGGTCTTGGCCACTTTGTAAGGTACGCACTTGGTGACCGGGGGCTCGCCCAGGGCCTCGGCGATCTTGTTGAAGTACGCCCCCTGGGTGAGTTCGCCGTCGTTGCTGCAATTGTACGCTTCGCCGATCGCCCGTTCCGCATTGGCCGCCAGAATGCACGCCTCGGCGGCGTTGGCTGCATGAACCACGTTCAAGCGGTTGTTCCCGTCCCCGATCAGCTTGCACTTGCGCTGGCGGATCGAATCTATCAGACGCCCCAGGGTCGCCCGGTCGCGCTCACCGTAGAGCCAGCTCGGGCGAACCACGGTGACGGGGATTTTGCCCGCCCGGTGATAGTCCCACACGATATGTTCGGCCTCGACCTTGGCCCGGCTGTAGTACGCCCACTTGTACAACCCGTAGCCGAGCGGAGTGGTCTCATCGAACACCGTGCCCTCACCGTCAACGTACCCGTAAACGCTGATGGAGCTGATGTGCAGAAACCGTTTGACGCCGGCCGCCACCGCCGCGTCCAGCAGATTGCGCGTTCCGTCAATGCTGATGGCGACGAACTCTTTCCACGGTCCCCAGTCGCCCACCCGGGCGGCGCAATGATAGACCACGTCCACGCCACGGCAGGCTTCGATCAGCGATGCGCGGTCGGTGACGTCGCCGTGAACCAGCTCGCAGCCGATCGATTGCAGGAAGGACACATCGCTCGTCGGTCGCACCAGGGCGCGCACCTTCCGCCCGCACCGGCGCAGTTGTTCGGCGATGTGGCTGCCTAACAGCCCCGTCGCCCCGGTAATCAGGCTGATTCCGTAGTCGGTGTTCACCGTCATGGCGAGCGGTAAGATAGAAACACGGTTCAATCTGGTCAACCCGGGACTCCCGGCTGCGCGCTCCGCTTGGTGCAGGGGGGGAGTGGCAGGGTGCCCCATCCCTGTGATCCGCCGTGGCGGATCAAGGGGTGGGGTATCGAAGCCCCCACAACTGCAAATCCTTCCCCCACCCCTTGCTGCGCAAGGAATGGGGCACCCCCGCCGTTCGGCCTGCGAGACGCAGGCCGCTACTTCCGCCACGGCGGCTTGTCCGCGTGTGTAGTACGATCTATATTGGCGATCCGGAGCGGGGCGCTTGATGCGCTCGGAGGTCAGGAGTCAATGCCGTGGGTCAACCCGCCGACACCCGAAGCACGCGTCAGGTGAACTTCACGCTTAACGGTGGGGATACCACCGTGCTGGTGGACAAGGACGCCACTCTACTCGATATGCTCCGCGACGACCTCGGCATCACCTCCCCCAAGAACGCCTGCCAACCCCAGGCCCAGTGCGGTTGTTGCACCGTGTTGGTGGACGGCAAATCGCGGCTCTCCTGCGTCCTGCCGGCGTATAAAGTCGAGGGCAAACACGTCACCACGTGTGAAGGCTTATCCGCCGAAATCCGCGTCCACCTGGCCGAGGCGTTTGTCGAAGCCGGCGGAGTTCAGTGCGGTTTCTGTATTCCGGGGATCGCCATGCGCGCGGCGGCGCTGATCGTGCGCAATCCGAATCCGACGCGGGCCGACATCGTGAAGGAGTTGCGGGGGCATCTGTGCCGCTGTACGGGTTACGTCAAGATCGTCGACGCCATCCAACTTTACGCCCGCCTCCGCCGCGGCGAGCCCGTGCCGGCGCGTGACCCCGGTAGCGGCGTGGGCGCGCGTCTGCCGCGCTACCGCGGGGCCGAGGCCGTTCTCGGCGAGCGCCGGTTCGTTGACGACCTGCGTGTCGAGAACATGGCCTTCGCCGCACCCACCTTCGCCGAGCATCCGCGTGCTCTGGTCAAGAGCATCGACCCCGCGGCGGCCTTGGCTATGCCCGGCGTTACCCGGGTCATCACCGCCGCCGACGTGCCGGGCGAGCGCCTGGTCGGTCTGCTCACGCGGGATTGGCCGGTGCTGGTCGGGGTCGGAGAGGAGACCCGTTGCGTCGGAGACATACTGGCCGTCGTGGTAGCCGACTCGACCCGGACCGCCCGCAAGGCGGCCGAGCGCGTGGTGGTTGACTACGAGGTGCGCGCACCGGTCACCGACCCGCGCGCCGCGCTCGAGCCCGACGCGCCCAAGATTCATCCCGGCGGCAACCTGCTGTCGCGTTCGGCCATACGTTACGGTGACGTAGAGCGGGCTCTGGCCGCGTCAACCCACGTCGTGGAGCAGGAGTTTACGACTCAGCGGATCGAACACCTGTTCCTTGAACCGGAGGCGTGCCTGGCGGCGCCCGCGCCCGACGGTGGGCTGCACGTGTTCAGCCAGGGGCAGGGCGTCTTTGACGACCGCCGGCAGATTGCCTCAGTCCTGAACCTGCCGGAGGACAAGCTGTACGTGGAGTTGGTCTCCAACGGCGGCGCTTTCGGGGGCAAGGAGGACCTGAGTGTCCAGGCTCAGACGGCGCTGGCCGCCTGGTTGTGCAACCGGCCGGTCAAGATGGTGCTGACCCGCCCGGAGAGTTTCCGCCTGCACCCCAAGCGCCATCCGATTCGCCTGCACTACCAGGTGGGCTGCGACGCCGAAGGTCACCTCACCGCGGTGCACGCGCGGATGATCGGGGACACCGGGGCCTACGCGTCGGTCGGGGCCAAGGTGCTCGAACGCACCGGCGGTCACGCCTGTGGGCCGTTCAAGGTGCCCAACCTCGACGTGGAGGCCCTGGCGGTCTACACCAACAACCCGCCGTGCGGGGCCATGCGCGGCTTCGGTGTCAACCAGGCGTCATTCGCCATGGAGGCCTGTTTGGACATGCTGGCCGAGAAGGTGGGGATCGACGGATGGGAGATGCGCTGGCGCAACGCGCTGGACCTGGGCGACCGGCTCAGCACCGGGCAGCGGATGACCAAACCCTTCGGGCTCAAGAAAACGCTTCTGGCCGTCAGGGATCAGTACCGCGCCGCCAGGTACGCGGGGATCGCCTGCGGGGTCAAAAACGTCGGGCTGGGCAACGGGGTGCCGGATGAGGGCAAGGCCGTCCTGAAGGTCGAAGACGACGGGACCATTACCATCCGCACCGGCTTCACCGAGATGGGGCAGGGGCTGTTCACCGTGCTCATTCAAACCGCGGTGGAGGAGACCGACCTGGGCCCCGAGACGTTTCGGGTGCGAACGGACACCAGCGTCGAGGTGGGCTGCGGGCAAACGACGGCCAGCCGGGGGACGGTGTTGGGTTGTCACGCGGTCAGGGCGGCGTGCGCCCAGCTCCAGGCCGATCTCGCCGCCGCCGGGTGGCCACCAGACAAAGACCTCACGCAGAGGCGCAGAGAACGCAGAGGGAAGAAACCTGATTCATTCTCTGGGGCCTCTGGGGTCTCTGCGTGCTCCGCGGTGAGAAACCTGGTTGGACGGGAGTACCGCGGCGAATGGGCTTACACCGAGACGGTCCCGCTCGGGGCCGATGTCGAGGAGCCCAAGACTCACCTGACGTACGGCTTTGCGACGCAAGTGGTCATCCTGGACGACGACGGCAGGCTCAAGAAAGTCATTGCCGCCCACGACGTCGGGCGGATCATGAACCCGACGCTGGCCGAAGGCCAGATCGAGGGAGCGATTCACATGGGTCTGGGCTACGCCCTTACGGAAGACTTCCCTTGCGATGGCGGCCACGTGCAGGCCGAGAATGTCAAGACTTGCGGCGTGCTCCGCGCCCCGGATATGCCCGAGATCGAGGTCATCCTTATCGAGGAGCAGGACCCGGAATGTCCCTATGGCGCCAAAGGTCTCGGTGAGATCGGCCTGGTGCCCACCGCCGCCGCGGTTAACGGAGCGTTGTACGCCTACGACGGTGTTCGGCGTTGTGCCCTGCCCATGAAAGACGCCCCCGCGGCGCAAGCGATCCACAACCCGCGCTGGAAACCGCGACGGCGTCAGTCATGAAGTGAACGCCGGGGTCGCGGTTAATCAGAATAGACTCCACAGCAGTTGGTTGGTCACCTCGTGGTGGAACATGACCTCCTCGCGCTTGACCAGCGTGCCCAGGTCGCGGGGGCAACGGTCGGCCGACAGTTGCTTGACCTCGGCGAAACGGGCCTGCATGTCTTCGCCCAGCAGTTCCGTCACGAAGCGGCTGCTCTTGAACACACGGAGCGCATCGTAGATGTTGCCGGGCAGGAAGCGCGTCCGGGGGCGCTTCTCCTCGTCGGCGGTATCCGGCTGGGGCCCTTCCAGTCCCGTCCGCAGCAGCGTATAGATCAACAGGTAGGGGTTGGCATCCGGGGCGATCGAGCGCACCTCGATCCGCGCGGAGCGCTCGTCGGCCAGGGGGATGCGAATCATCGCGGCGCGATTGACCGGTGAAGCCTTGATCTGGTTCGGGGCCTCGAACTGCGGATCCAGACGGCGATACCCGTTCACGCTGGAGTTGAGCACCAGGCACACATCGGGGGCGTTGTGCAGAACCCGCTCGACGAAGTCCAGCGCCGCCGGTGATAGGCCGTCCCTACCTCCCGCGTCGTAGAACAGGTTCCGACCGTCGCGCTGGAGCGATATGTTGACGTGCATGCCGCAGCCGTTGACGCCGGCCACCGGTTTGGGCAAGAAACTGGCGGTCATGCCGTGGCGATGGGCCACCTGCCGGCAAAGCAGTTTGTAGAGTTGGATCTGGTCGGCCGTGATGGCGGCCTCGGCGGACGAGAAATTCATCTCGAACTGCGACGGGGCCACCTCCGGATGATCCTTCTCGTTGCTGAAACCCATGGCCCGCTGGGCCTCGGCGGCCGTGTCCATGAACTGCCGGAGCGGGTCCTGCGGCAGCGAGTGGTAGTAGCCCCCGGTGGAGATGAACTCGAAGCGGCCGGTCTCGTGATAGCGGCGTTCGGCGTCTTTCCCCTGGAATAGGAACCCTTCAATCTCCGGAGCCACGAAAGCGATGGTGCCGTCCCTGTCGTGAAGCTCGCGGGTGTATGCCTTGAGCCGTGACCGATAATCGGCTGCATACGGCGATCCGTCGCGGTCGCCGACTTCTCCGAAAACGATCACCTTGCCCGGACCGAAAATGTCCGCCGGCAGCCAGTAGAACGCCGGCCAGTCTATCGTCAGCTTCAGGTCCGACTCCGACTGCACGGCGAAACCGCGGACCGACGACCCGTCGAAGGTCAGATTGCCGGCCGATCTGAGCAGGAACTTCTTGTCATAGTCCAGCATGTGCATCCGCCCTTCGAGGTCCGAAAAGCACACCGTCACCGCCTTGAGCCGCTTCTCATCGGTGAGGTACTTCCGCCGTTCCTCCTCAACAAGGCCCGGGGCTACGCGTTCGCCCCGCTTCTTCTTGGCGGTAAGGTTCAGTTCCTCGAGTTCCCCGTAGGGGATTTCCAGGTAGTCTCTCAAGCCTGTCGATTCCATACTCGGCTCTCCTTCGCCGTTGGACCACAAGTGATACGTGCGACAGCGCACCTACCGCGTAATCGTACCGCACCACAATGTAGGTGGCAAGCAAATAACGCTAAATAGCGAAATATATACACTTGCCTGTAACGCGATAACGCTAATCGCCGGGAACTCGGCTACTTCACGGTGCATACGACTCACCCCTCAGGGGCTGTCGATTCTGTCTGTAGCGTCGCCCCTTGTGGGCGGCGCAGCCTCGTTTCTCGTCACCCACAAGGGGTGACGCTACACCGGGGATCACCATGGACGATTTAATCGACAGCTCCCTCAGCAATTGGCGGCTCCCACCAGCCAGCGCTGGGTCCGAGAACAACGAGGTGCGGTGCGACCGGAACCTCCCGACCGTGCGTGAGATTCCACATAATCTCCCCGGATGGCGACTTGCAGGACCCTGGTTCTGCGGGCCCAACCGCCCCGTGATCGCCATCTGGGCCGGGAAACTGGGGGTTTTTGGGTACTCGCGCACGCTCCGGCACACGGGTTGCCTCTGCTGCTTGCCGACTTGTTGTGACTGGGAATGGTGAATGCTACATCGCGGTTGGGGAAACGGCGTCTCCGGCCCAAATCGGTACGACGAAAATGAACACAGCAAAGGGCGAGCCGGGAAGCGGGATGAAGACCGAGATATTGCTGGGAGATGAGGCCGTGGCGCTCGGCGCGATGCACGCGGGCATCGCCGGGGCCTTCTCCTATCCCGGGACTCCGGCGACCGAAATCCTGGAGTACATCGGCAGCGTAAACCACAAGTTTCGGGCTGGAAACGGGCGCAAGCCGGTTGTGGCCACTTGGTCGGCCAACGAGAAGGTCGCCTATGAAGAGGCATTGGGCATGTCCTACGCCGGCAAACGCGCGCTGATCAGCATGAAACACGTCGGTCTCAATGTGGCGGCCGACCCATTCATGAGTTCGGCGCTCACCGGGGCCAACGGCGGACTGGTTCTTGCGGTGGCCGACGATCCCGGAATGCACTCCTCACAGAATGAGCAGGACAGCCGCTTCTACGCCCAGTTCGCGCGGATACCGGCCTACGAGCCTTCCGACCAGCAGGAGGCCTACTACCTGACCCTGGAGGCCTTCGAGCAGTCCGAGCGTTTGGGCTTGCCGATCATGATCCGGTTGGTGACCCGGCTCGCTCACGGCCGAGGAAACGTGAAGGTGCTGGAGCACGGCAAGAACGAATCGAGCATCGGCGTGATGAAGGAGTCGGCTGACTGGACGCTCATGCCGGTCAACGCACGCCGCCGGTTCCAGCGCCTGGTTGACGCGAGTGCGAAGATCCAGAGCATGGCCGACGAGTCCACGCACAATGTGCTGACGTTGGCGGGCCGAAGAGGCATCATCTGTTCAGGAATTGCCTACGGATACGTGCTCGAAAACGTTGGTCCCGCGACCGACGTCTCCACCCTGAAGATCACGCAGTATCCGCTTCCGGTCAAGAAGATCCAGCAACTCGTCGAACACTGCGACGAGATCACCGTGATCGAGGACGGTTACCCGTTCATCGAGGGCCACTTGCGGGGTGTTCTGGGTGTGCCCGGCAAGACGATCAACGGCAGGTTTACTGATCACTTACCCATGACCGGCGAGTTGACCCCGGACATCGTGCGAGAGGCGCTGGGTTTGGAGCCGCACGAGGCGCGCGACCGGGAGATCGATCTGGGCAATCGCCCCCCGCGGTTGTGCAACGGCTGCCCGCACATCGACTCCTACGGCGCGATGCTGGAAGCCCTCAAGCCCTACCCGGGCGCCGTGGTGTTCGGCGACATCGGATGTTACACGCTGGGGGCGTTGCCGCCCTACAACGCGATCCAGTCATGCGTGGACATGGGCGCTTCGATCGGGATGGCCCGGGGAGCGGCGCTGGGCGGGGTGCATCCATCGTGTGCCGTGATCGGCGACTCGACCTTCACCCACTCGGGGTTGTCGGCGCTGCTGGGGGCGGCCCACGAGAACACCAACATGACCGTGTTCATTCTGGACAATGCGACCGTAGCGATGACCGGCGGACAGGAGGCGCTGGCGACCGGTGATGAGTTCGTAACCCTGGTTCGCGGACTGGGCGTTGATCCCCACCACGTCAAGACCATCGTCCCGCTGCCCAAAGAGCACGAGCAGAACGTGCGGATCATCCGCGAGGAAATCGACTACCAGGAATTGTCGGTGGTGATCTTGGCCCGTGCTTGTGTGCAGATCAAGAGACCCGGGGTGAAGAAATGATCAAGAACATCGTTCTGGCCGGCGTGGGCGGACAGGGTATTCTGTCCATCGCCTACTGCATCTGCAAGGCGGCGCTCAACCGCGACTACCAGATCAAGCAGTCTGAAGTCCACGGGATGGCACAGCGCGGCGGTAACGTCGAAAGCCACGTCCGCTTTTCCGACACCAGCATTGCCAGTTCGCTGATTCCCAAGGGGCAAACCGACTTGATCATTGCCGTCGAGCCGCTCGAAGCCTTGCGGCATGAGGGCCACCTCAAGCTCGACGGCTGCATGGGCAGCGGCATCAAGACGATCATGAACTTCGACGATTATCCCGACCCCCAACTGCTCCTGCAGCGCATCGGGCAGGTCCGGGATCACGTTTTACTGAACAGCAAGCATCTGGCAAAGGTCGCCGGTAACGCCCGGGTGGAGAACATCATCGTCCTCGGCGCGGCGAGTGATCGTCTGGGCCTGCGTCTGAACGAGTTCGATAAAGTGCTCGAGGAGTTGTTCTCGTCCAAGGGGGCACGGGTGGTCGAGGCGAATCAACGCGCCCTCCGTATCGGCCGCCGCGCCGCGGAGATCTACCGCGAGTGTATCGGCGACGGGCAGCCCATTCAGGCAGCCCTCGAACACATCGAGCAACTTCCGGCCGCTGCTTTCGACCCAGGGACGACTACCCCGAGTCACTCGCGGTAAGATCGCTTGAACTACCTCGCCCCGCGTGGTATAGCGCATCTCATGAACGGCGGAAGCAAACGAAGCGCATCCTTAGCAGTACAGTGCAAAGTCGCGAGTTCTTGTGTAGCGGGCCGCGTCCCCCCCCGCCCCACCGCC
>JAUWNF010000478.1 GCA_030612785.1 Phycisphaerales bacterium | reverse complement strand
CCGCTCAACGGGTGTGAGACAGCGGGTTTACGCCAAGCGGTCGGATGGTGTACCATCCCGACATTATGACCCTCCATGAACGATCGTTAAAAGCCGGTTTGGTTTACCTGCTGTGCCTGTTAGCGGTTGCGGCCTCTCCAGACGTCGTCGCCCAGGACACACCACCCCCCGCGGCGGCCTCGTCCGCATCCGACAAGGAACCAGGGCGGAACGCTTCGCAGACGGACGCGGAGGTCAAGCCCGAACCCGCGCCCGCGCTGGACCTCAGCAACCCGCGGGCGACGTTGGCCACCTTCTTAAACGCCATCGACGATGCGAAGCAGGGCAAGATCGAACGCTACGTGGACGCCCTCGCCTGCTTGGAGCTCTCCGGGCTAAGTGATCTGTCCGAGAACGCACGCAACGAGCGCGGGCGCGAACTCGCGTTACTCCTTGAGCAGTTCCTTGCCCAACGCATCGCCGAGCGCCAGATCGACGTGGAGTCGGTTTCGGATCAGCCGGATGGCGAGCCGTATCGGTGGCCCGAGGACGTCCATGCGCGACCGGCGGTCGAAATCCGGCGCAGCGACGAGGGGGTCTGGCGCTTTACCTGGGCCTGTTTGACGTCCGTGGAGAAGCCTGCGCCCGAGGCGCCCGCCACCGTGACCCAACCGGTTGCCGAACCGCCCGCACGCGTCGAGCCCGCACCGGCCGAAGCGGATACGCAGGTGCCTAAGAAGTTTCGCTCCGCCCGGGCTACGGTGAGGACGTTCCTCGGCGCGATGAAGGAGAAGCGGATCGACGATGCCGTGGCCTGCCTGGACCTCTCGGGGTTCCCGCTGGTCATTCGGAACGAACAGGGACGCCAGCTTGCCGGGCCTCTGTTTGAGACCCTCGGACGGGTCAAAGCCGTCTTCATGCAACAGTTCCCCGACACGTCGGAGGGCGAACCGTACATCTGGTGGCAGGATGACAAGGGGGCGATCGTCGCCGTCGCTCGCCAGGGCCCGGACGATAACCGACCGGGGTGCTGGCTCTTTACCAGGCAGACCGTTGAGTGGATCGCCGGCGTCTACACCATACCGCGCTGGTTGCGACCGTACATTCCCGACTGGGCTACACAGAAGTGGCTCCTCATGCAGCACTGGCAATGGCTGGGGCTGGGCGTGCTCGTGCTGTTGGGTTGGGGCGCCTACCGCATCATCATCTTGGTGCTGCACGGGGTGGTCCGATTGTGGCTGACGCGCCAGGGCGTGGCGGTCGACGAGGGTGTGCAGCGTAACTCGTTCAGGCCCGTGGGCATTCTGGTGATGGCAGCGCTCTGGTGGCGTGGGTTAACCTGGCTGGCGCCACCTCCGGGCGTGTGGACGGTGCTGTTGTTCGCGGTCAAGTTCATCGCCTGTTGGGCGACGGTCTGGACGATCTACCGCGCAGTCGACCTTCTGAGTGACTACGTTGCGGCACTGGCGGCCAAGACCGAGACCAAGATGGACGACATGCTGGTGCCCTTCGGCCGCAAGGTCGCCAAAACCTTGGTGACCATTCTCGGTGTGGTTTTCATCGTGGACCAGTTTACCCAGGAGACCCCGCTGAAGCTGTTGGCCGGTCTTGGGTTGGGCGGTTTGGCCCTGGCGTTGGCCGCGCAAGACACGCTCAAGAACCTGTTCGGCTCGGCAACCGTGCTGGCCGATCGCCCGTTCGGGGTCGGAGACTGGGTGCAGATCGGCGACGTGGACGGCACGGTCGAGTCGGTGGGGTTTCGCAGCACACGGATACGCACGTTCTACAACTCGCAGGTGGTGGTGCCCAACTCGACCCTGATGAACGCCGTTGTGGACAACTACGGCGCCCGGCGATACCGGCGTGCCATGACCATGCTTTCGATCACCTACTCAACCCCGCCGGCCAAGATCGACGCGTTCTGCGAGGGCATTCGCGAACTAATCCGCCTGCACCCCTACACGCGGAAGGATTATTACCACGTTTACTTCAACAAGTTCGCCGCGTCCTCGCTGGACATTCTGCTATATGTGTTCTTCGAGGTGCCCGACTGGTCAACCGAGTTGCGCGAGCGCCACCGCCTGTTTATCGACATCCTGCGGCTCGCCGAGACGCTCGGGGTCGAGTTCGCCTTCCCCACGCAGACCGTGTGGCTGGAGCGTGACCGGAAGGTGGCCCCGGAGGCGGAGCGCGTGGTGCCGGTTCCCGGCAAGGATGAGCCCGACAGGGTGGGGCAAGAGCAGGCGGCGGCGGTGTTCACAGAGGCTTACGGAGAGGTGCCCTCCCTGCGTGGACCGGTGGTGATCGAGCCCACCCCGCGCTCGAAGCGCCCCCGGGATGCGTAACACCGCAGGTGAAGAGTTTCTGATTGAACGTGGGAGTATGCGATGGACGTTTTTGAAGCGATTGCCAAACGCCACAGTTACCGGGGGCCGTTTCGGGACCAACCGGTTCCGCGAGCCGACCTACAACGGATCGTGCAGGCGGGCCTACAGGCCCCTTCGGGCAAGAACGCCCAGACCACCGGCTTCGTCATCGTGGACGACACCGAGCTGGTGGGGCGGATCAGCCGGCTACCGGCCACGAACACCGCCATGCAGCAGGCCAAGGCCTTTATCGCCTGCATCGTGGATGTGCATCCCGAGGCGGTCTATGAAGGCCACGACTTTCAGGTGGAGGATTGCGCCGCCGCCGTGGAGAACATGCTGCTGGCGGTGACCGCGCTGGGCTACGCAACGGTGTGGATCGACGGCTGGCTGCGTGTAGACCGCCGCGCGGAAAAGATCGGCGAGTTGCTGAACCTGCCTGCGGGGAAGATCATCCGCGTACTGCTGCCCATCGGCGTCCCCGAAGAGACCCGGTCGCAGAAAGAGACGAAGCTCTTCGAGGCCCGCGCGTGGTTCAACCGCTACGGTGGGGCTGGCGCGTAGTGCAGGGCGGGGAAGAATGGAGAGTGGAGAATTGAGAATGGAGAAAGAGGACTACACCCCGCGAGGCGCCCTCCTACCCGATTTCGTGTGACGGTGTTTTGTCGTCACTTCGACGTGACGCCGGCGACGGCCTCGATGCCGGCAGCGAGGGCCTTGAGGTTGGCGTCCACGAGTGCCTGACCCTTGGCTGCGAAGGTCTCGCGCAGCACCTTCTCAATAGTCTCGGTCTTGATATGGCCTTTCAGCGCGTTGTAGGCTCCGACGACGACCACGTTGGCCGAGCGGGCGCTGGCAACTTCCTCGGCCAGCTTGTTGCACGGCACCTCGACGACCCGGACGTCGTCGCGGGGGTTATCGACCTCGACCAGTGAACTGTTGACCAACAGCGTTCCGCCCGACTTGACCATCGGCTGGAATCTTACCAGGGAAGGCTGGTTCATCACGATCGCGGTATCGTACTGGCTGGCGATGGGCGATCCGATTTCGTCGTCGGAGTAGACCACTTGGCAATTAGCCGTCCCGCCGCGCATCTCAGGTCCGTAGGAGGGGAACCAGGTCGCGAACAGGCCGTCGTCCATAGCGGACTTGGCGATCAACTGCCCGGCCAGCAGAA
>JAUWNF010000188.1 GCA_030612785.1 Phycisphaerales bacterium | reverse complement strand
TCGTCATGTCGGATATGAGGAGCCT
This sequence comes from Phycisphaerales bacterium, assembly GCA_030612785.1. Taxonomy (GTDB): domain Bacteria; phylum Planctomycetota; class Phycisphaerae; order UBA1845; family UBA1845; genus JAAEQG01. Next base: position 6,672 of record JAUWNF010000188.1, on the reverse strand, counting down.
GTTCAAGGTGTCGCCGTTTGAGCCCTTGCGCGAACACCTGGCCAAAGCGATGGAATGTGTCACGATGGTCAAGCCCATGTTCGAGGCCTTGCGGGACGGCGATTACGACAGAATCGAATCCCTGGCCGGCGACGTGTTCAAAGCGGAGCACCAGGCCGACATCATCAAGAACGAAGTCCGCCAGACCATCCCGCGCACCTTCTTCCTGCCCGTGTTTCGCGGCGACTTGTTGGGCTATCTCAAGCTGCAGGACGACATCGCCGACGCGGCCGAGGACCTCGCCGTGCTCCTGACCATCAAGCGATTACAGTGGCCCGAGCCGCTGAGCGACGCGATCTTCGCCTACATCGACAAGGTTGTGGGTGTGTGCGACAAGACCAAGGCGCTGAGCAACCACCTGCCCGTGCTGGCCGAACAGAACTTCGACGCCCAGGCCGTGGATCGCGCCATCGAGATGGTCGAGGCCATCGAGAAGGCCGAATGGGAGGCCGACCGGCTCAGTTACTCTCTGGCCAAGGCGCTCTTCGCCGAGGAGGACAACATGAAACCCACGGATATCTTCCTGTGGTCCAAGGTCTTCGGCGAGTTGGGTCAGTTGGCCAACTATGCGGAGAACATCGGTGATCGCCTGAGACGGATGTTGGCTTCGCACTGAGCGCTGCAAACGTTCCGGACTTCCTCAACGCGGAAGAAGGAGGGCCGCGGATGCACGCGGATCGGCGCGGATTGAAGCACAGCGGACTCACCGAAAAGATCATTGGAGTGTTCTTCGATGTCTACAACGAGTTGGGTCCCGGGTTTCTCGAGTCGGTCTATGAGGCGTCGGTGGAGATTGCCCTGGACGATGCGGGCCTGCGCGTGGAGCGGCAGGTTCCCATTCCGGTGTGGTTTCGGGGGCGCAACGTGGGGGATTTCCGCGCGGATTTGCTGATTGACGGAAGTGTGATTCTCGAGCTCAAGGCCGCCCGGACTCTGGAGTCGGCGCACGAGGCACAACTGCTAAACTACCTGCGCGCCACTTCGATCGAGGTCGGATTGTTGCTCAACTTCGGCCCCAAGCCGGAGTTCAAACGGTTTGTCTTTGACAACGCCCGAAAACACATCCGCGTCCATCCGCGGCCGAATCGGAATCAGCATCGGCGACGAGAGACCAAGGCGGAAGCTGGTAGAACCGGACCATGCTACTCGCAGACGTAACGACCACGGTGGCGATCGGCGCTCAACAGTCGGCTTCACCCTCCTTCCTGTGGGCCGTTCTGGTGGTGGCCGTAGGGATGTTGGTCTGGGACACGATCGAGGTCGGGCGAAACGACGCCGCCAACCTGATCAACGCCGTGTTCGGCGCACGCATTTTGTCGCGCCGGGTCGCTATCCGCGTGGCGGGTGTGGGCGTGATCCTCGGGGCGGTCTTCGCCTCGTCGGTGATCGACACCGCCCGCAAGGGCATCTTCAACCCCACCATGCTGACGTTGGAGCAGGCCCTGTGCGTCTACGTTTCCGTCTACATCGTCGATACGATTCTGCTCTACGGGTATTCGGCCTTCGGTATGCCGGTTAGTACCACGGCCACCCTGGTCTTCGAGTTGTTGGGCGCCTCCTTCGCCATTCAGTACTTCGATATCGTCCACTGGGACAAGTTTGCCAAGGTCATCCAAGCGATCGCGATCTCCATCATCCTCGCCGGGGTCATGTCGTTCTTCGTCCAGCGAATCGTCCGCGGCGCGATACGCGACCGCACCAGCAACCTGAACGTCCTCTTGGCCCACGGGGGCTGGATCGGCGGAGGCATGCTGGCCGGTTTGTGCTATTTCTTGCTGGTGAAGGGCATGAAGAGCGTGAGCTTCGTCAAGGAGCTCAAGAGCGAGTTTATTGAGTTTTACGGTGCCCTGGTCGTCATTCTGGTGCTCTGGGGCATCTTCGCAGTCCTGATTCACCTGTTGTTGGTAGTCGTTGGCAAGAAGGCAGCCAGGCTCCTGTTCCCGGTATTGGCAGTTCTAGGGACCCTCGCGATGGCGTTTGCTTTCGGGCAAAACGATCTGGCCAATTGCGCGTCGCCGGGTATCGCGGTAATTACTCTGTTCTGGGCCTGGTTCCAAGGCAATGCCGACGCCGTGACGGTGGCAACAGAGGTGAAGGTTCCACACGCGTTGTTGGGGGCCTGCGGTATCTTATTGTTCTTGGGGATGATGACCAAGAACGCCCAGCGAGTGACGGCGGCGGCGGTTCGCTCCGGCAGCATGGGCGACCACGTCAAGCTCTGGGCACCGGCAGCGTTCGTCCGTCTGGCGCAATGGATACTGGAGCAGCAGCGTCGGCGTCCCGGTCTGGCGCCGCCACCGGCCTGGACTCCGCGCGGCAAGCAGATGCACTATGACAGTCTGCGGGCCTGCGTGATCACGTACGTCTCCGCCAGCGTGATCGCGACGGCCTCGAGCCTGGGTTACCCGGTCTCGACCACCTACGTTGCCTTCTCCGCCATTATGGCTACGGGCATGGGTGATCGCATCTTCCAGCGCGGCGACAGCGCCCTGAAACTCGGGCGGTTCCTCTGGGTAGTGTTTTGCTGGTTCGCGGCGGCGGTGATTGCGGCGGTTTGTGCGGGACTGGTCTGCCGCGTCATCTTCCATCTCGGGATAGCGGGCATGCTCGTGGGGATTGGCGCGAACTTGATGGTCCGCCGTTACCTCAAGCGGCGCTCCGACACGCACGAGCGACACGTTCGCGAAGCCGCCGAGGAGCGCATGCACCCCGAAGACTTCGCCCTCGAAGAGGAGTAGGAGCATTGGTATCGACCGCGGCGGTAGGATGGACGGCGAAGGTTCCGGACCGATGGGACCGGGCACGCGGACACCAAAAAACAGGTGGCCGGGAGGACCATGATGCGTAGACCGAAGTCTATGGGCGCGCTGTTGGTGGTGGTATGTGGTTGCCTTGCCTCGGGAGGCTGCATCGACGTAGTCCGTGAAGGTGTTACCAGCGGCGTCACCGTCGGGCTTTCCGACGTGATCCAAGCGTTGATCACCTCAGCCGCAAGCGATGCACTGGACCAGAACGCAACCCAAGACGAATGAGGTCCGCCGCTTAGTCTTCCTCAGGCAAGGCGCGGTTGTGGTCGCGCGCGGACACCCGATTGTCTATGCGGATCGAGAGCAACTCGAGGGCGTTGCGCTCGACGATACCGCGGAGTTGCTCCCGGGGGATGGCGGGCAGATTGGTGCCGTGACACATGTGGTTAATGCTGTACAGGGCCTCCATGGTGTGCGCGGCGCTGGTAAACGGGAATCCGCTGCCGAACAACAGCTTGTCGATTACACCGTACTGGTGCGCCGAGGAGAGCGCCAGATACGCCTGCCACGGCTGGTGCAACAACCAACTGATGTCCGAGTAGACGTTGGCGTGTTTGCCGAGCATCACGATGGTTTCCTGCACCCAGGGGTAACCCATGTGCGCGATAATGATCTTGAGGTCCGGATGCTCGCGGGCAACCTCGTCCAGCAAGACCGGCCGGGCGTACTCCAGCTTGGTCCGGGCCCCGAAATCGACGCCGGGGTGAAACAGCACGGGCATCTCCAGTTCCGACGCCACCTCGTATAGCCGGTGGGCGGTGCTGTGGGAGGGGTGGAAGTCCTGGGCCGCCGGGGCGATGGCCAGACCGCGCATGCCAAGCTCGTCACGAGTGCGCTGCAGGTCCACAAGCGCCTCTTTCGGCCTCGTCGGATCGATGCCGGCGAAGCCGATGAGCTTGTCCGGGTGCTCGCGCACATAAGCGGCGACATCGTCGTTGCTGATCTCCGCGCCGAGGTAGTGACTCTTGAAGCCCAGGACAATCGTTCGATCCACGGGTTCACAGGCCTCGAAGTGCTGCCGCGAAGTGGCAACGGGGGCCTCGCCTTCCCGACCGCCGATTAGCGCAAACTTCAGGCGCCCCCGGCGGGTGTCCGCGCCCAAACCCACCTGACTGGGCGAGTCCCAAACATGTGTGAAACAGTCAACGATCATTGCCCCCGCACTCTACGCGAAATGTTGTAACCGCACCAATTCCAAGAGGTTAGGAATATATCGACGCGCCGCCCACTGGTCAAGCCCCCCCCGGGCAGGCTCAGTCCCAGCGCCGAACGCACAGCGCAGCCACGGGCAAGCCCAGCGCCATCGCGAGCGTCCCCACGCCGAGTGCGCCACATGCTCCCCAAGGCGTTGCCGCGGCGGGGATATTGCGGGGTTCGCTTCTGCTGGGCGCTCGGGCATTGGCCAGCGCCTGGTTGACGGCCGCCTGTGTAACGGCGCCTTTGGTCTGCGCACCGACCGATTCACCCACCGCCTGGGCGAGGGCCTCGAACGGGCGACCGAAGACCGCCCCGATACCCGTGCCGCCGGGGAGGTTGACGACCCAGGCTTCGACCGTGGCTTTGAGGGAGAACTCGACACCCTCAGGGCCGGTGTACGAATACGGCACGCTCTGCTCCGGGATGATGACCAGATAGACGTTGCCCAACGCCGCCAACTCCTCGAGAAGTTGATCTTCGGTAAACCCGGCGGTCGCCCTGATCAGTTCCGGGCCTCCCAACAGAGCGAAGATTCCGTCCGGTGCGTCGAGGACCACGCTTCCGTCCGAAGTCCCCTCAGCCGTTACCGAAGCCCCGAAGACCTCGACCGGATCGGACTCGGGCAGCAACTGCTCGACGGTGATCTTCAGGATGACGGACAGCCCGGTGAGGTCGCGGGTGGGGTCCTGGCTCCAGATTACGACCGCGCCGGATGCGAACACGTGACTCTGCACCAAGCGCTCGGTCTTGTCCTCTTCCAGATCGAGTTCCGCGGCACTGAAAACTACGTGGCGAGTCTCGTTGGCGACGGCGTGGTTGGCGAAGCTGAGGTCCGATCCCTGGGAGTAAACCTGCATTTCAAGGCCGAACTCCCGTGGGTTGACCGTCTCCGACGCGGTCGGATCGCGGAAATCCACGAACGTGGCGGCGATGAAATCGGTGGTTTCGGCGTCTTCGGGGGGCAGTAGCCTGGCAATAACCTGGATGGGGAGTACGGCCGAGGTGGTGCCGAACTCCTCGAAGGCGGAGTCGAAGGAGCCCTCTTCGCCGGCGACGAACTCCTGCACTTCCGCGCTGATGGCGGCGTCGATTTGCAGAACCTCGGCCCGCGCGTGCGGCGCCAGGACGATCCCCAACAGGATCAACAACCCAAAAACATTCCGGTGGGCGCAGAATAGGTTGCACATGACTCACGCTCTTTCTGTCTGAGCCTGCGGACACAGACTCGTGTTTCGACGGAAACCCGAAGGTGAACCGTGCCGCCCGGTTCGTCCGACCGGAATACTCTACGGGCACCGGGAGGTAAAGTCGAGACCCCGTTGTTCGTCCCCCACCCCGATCGTCGGCCCCAGTGGCCGGCGCAACGGGATGGGGTACCCGGGCGGCAAAGTCGGGACCCCGTTGCCAATGCCGCACTATGCTTGCGTCAAACGTCGCCTGACGCAACCCGGGGGCGTCCAATTGCCTGTCTCTCGGTGGGCGCCGAAAGTTTGAAGAAGTCTGGATGCTCTTGATCGGATTGGGTGGCGGTCTCGCCGGCGGGCTGCTGGGCATCGGCGGCAGCGTGGTCATGATCCCGCTGATGACGGTCCTGTTCGGGCCCCGGCAGCACTTGCACCAAGCCGCCGCGATGATCGTCAACTTCTTCGTGGGGGCGCCGGCGGTGTTCCAGCACTTGCGGGCCCGCGCCGTGCTGGGCGGCGTGGTCAAGCAGATGGTGCCGGCGGCGGCGGCGTGCGTGATTCTCGGCGTTTTGGCAAGCGAGCTACCGATTTTCAGAGGCAGCGGACGGGTCTATCTGACCGGTGTGTTCGGAGTGTTCATCTGCGGCGTGGCCCTGGACGACCTTCTCCGAACCGTCCTCCGCAAAAACCCCAAGGAGCCGAACAGCGAATCTCGCGTGTTACTGCGGGGAGGGCGGGGGGCTTGGATCGGGGTCGTCCCGGCGGGGTTCCTGGGCGGGTTGTTGGGCGTGGGTGGCGGATTCATTGCGGTCCCACTCCAGCGACGCCTTCTGCGCCTGCCGCTGCGCAACGCGATCGCCAACTCGGCTGCCACCATCGTGGCACTGAGCGCCATCGGGGCGAGCTTCAAGAACTACGCCCTGGTCACTGCGCATGGTTTCGCGCTGTGGGATTCGGTGCGGTTGGCGCTTATGCTGATTCCCGGCGCCGTCGTGGGAAGTCTGGTGGGCAGCCGCTTAACGCACGTGCTGCCGGTAAGAATCGTTCATGTCGTCTTCACGGTCTTTCTTCTGATCGCTGCGGGGCGGATGATCTTTTACTCCCTTGGGCCGGCATGACCCATTCCCGGTGCTCAAGTCCACGACTCTACGGGACCACAGTATTGAGTTCGATCTGATCATCGTCGGGGCACGGATAAGGATCACCCTGCGGGCCAGTCAAGCATCCGCTGTTTGAAGAGTCTCCCATCCGGGGTCAGCCCCCCGGGCTTTCGCCGGTGAACGCCTTCTGGAACGCGGCGAAGTCGTTTATTGACCCCTGAATAGTTAAATAAAGCGACTCCTCTGAGCCGATGTTCTTATGTATGAGATCCAAAGGCAGTCCGAAGGAGTTGGAACAGCGCCGCATGCGAGCCATGGTGCTGTTGGACCACGGCTGGTCGCAGG
>JAUWNF010000030.1 GCA_030612785.1 Phycisphaerales bacterium | reverse complement strand
CTTCATCCGGCACCCAATCACGCAGGTCCGGCGGCAGCAGCATGGGCGTGTTCCGATCGACGTTTACAAATCTGGTAGCCATGCTGGGAACTTACCACGGATCGCCGAAAAAAGCGCGCCCAAAAGTCCGACAGACTGCTAAGTCGCAATCGCCGGCGAGGGTGCCACGGGTTCGGGTTCCTCGTCCATCGGTGGGGGGAGCGCCACGGCGGTGTGCGGTTCCAACTCTTCGCCGAAGCGGACCAGGCGGGCGCTGTTGAAAATGACTACGGTGGTCGCGATGGTGTGCAGAAACGCCGCCATAATCGGTTTGAGCGAACCCCAGATCGCGAACGTCTGGGTCACCAGGATAAACGTCACCCCAAATAGCAGGTTCTGCCAGATCACCGTGGTCGCCCTGCGCGACAGACGAATCAAGAACGGGATGCGATTCAGGTCATTGTTCATCAGCGCCACCGACGCGGAGTTGATGGCCACGTCGCTACCCGCGGCGCCCATGGCGATGCCCAGGTGCCCCGCCGCCAGGGCGGGCGCGTCGTTGACCCCGTCGCCGACCACGCACACTTGATGCCCGCGTTGCTTGAGGTCGGCCACCAACGCCAGCTTCTCGTCCGGCAGCACCTCCGCCTGAACCTCGGTACAGCCCAACTCGGCGGCAACGCGGCGGGCCACCGACCACTTGTCCCCCGTGACCATGGTCAGGTTCTGCACGCCTACGTTGCGGAGTTCCTCGATGGCGGCGCGGGCCTCCGGGCGCGTCTTGTCCTCCAACCCGATCCAACCCAGGCACCGTCCGTTACGTGCCACGTAGAGCATGCTGAGCCCTTCGGTCTCGGCATACTCCGGATCTTCGGTCAAGCTCATGTCCACGCCTTGCTGAGCGAGCCAGTCGCTCCGGCCGGCCATGATCGCGTCACCGTTCACTTTCGCCTGCACCCCGCGTCCCATAACCTCTTTGAAGTCCGCGGCTTGGACCAGGGTCATCTTTGCCTGTTTCGCCACCTCGAGCAGGGCCCGCGCCGTGGGGTGCTTGCTGCCCTGTTCGGCGGAGGCGGCGGCAAGTAACAGGTCCGCCCCGTCCCCCCCCGGCGCCGGTTTCATCTGCGTCACCGACAGCACCCCGGTGGTCAACGTGCCGGTCTTGTCCAGCACGATCGCCGTCAGGTTGCGGGCATGCTCCAGGTTCAGGACGTTCTTGACCAGAATCCCCAGACGGGCTGCGCAGCTCAACGCCGCCACCATCGCCGTCGGCGTGGCCAGCACCAAGGCGCACGGGCAGGCGACGATCAGCATGGTGATGGCCCGCTGGAGCCCTTCCTTCTTGTCGGCGGCGAAGAACAGCACGATGCCCGCGACCATCAGGATGGTCGGCGTATACCACCCGGCGTAACGGTCGATCAGGCGGGCCAGCGGGACCCGGGTTCCTTCCGCCTCGATAATCAGGGATTGCACCTTGCCGAGGGTCGCGTCCTTGCCCGCCTTGGTCACGCGGATGTCCAAGACCCCCGTGAGGTTACTCGTCCCCCCGAACACCTCGTCGTTTTCGCTCTTGTCCGCCGCGAGCGATTCCCCGGTGATGTTGGCCTGGTTCACGCTCGATTGGCCCGAGATGACCACCCCGTCGGCGGGGATGTTGTCCCCCGGACGCACCCGGACAACGTCACCCGAGTGCAGCTTGGCGCTCTCGACCAGCTCCTCCGTCCCGTCCTGCAGAACCCGGTGGGCCTGATCGGGCGTCAGGCGCAGCAGCGACTCAATGGAGGCCCGGGCGCCCAACGCCGTGCGCGTCTCGATCAGGTTCGAGAGGATCATGAAGAACGCGATGATCCCCGCCTCCTGGTACTCGCCCAGGGCGATGGCGGCCACGATCGCCATGGCCACCAACTCGTCCATGTGCTTTTCGCCGCGGGCCAGATGAACCAGCGCGTGCCAGACCAGCGGGGCCCCCAGGAGCACCGCGCCGACGAACGCAATCAGCGACGAATAGAAGTTGCCTGTCTCCCCCTCGCTGCCGCGCACCGTAGACCCTGAGAAGAGCCACCCGGCCACAAACGAGCACATCACCAGCACGCCGCCGAACAGCGTCGCAATCATTAAGACGCCGGCCTTGCCGGTCTCCGCCTGTACCGAGTGCTTGATGTCGAAGTGCGCCATGCAAACCTCAAGCTGCTAAGAGTAGCGGCCGGCGTCCCCGCCAGCCGTCGGCCTGCGAGACGCAGGCCGCTACAAAAACCGGGTTGTCACAGAGCCTAGGCACCAACATTCTACGAGCCCGCAGGGCCTGCGGTTCGCGGTTCTGGCGTTTATGGATGTAGCGTCGCCCCTTGCGGGCGACGTGTCAATCGGGCTAGGGGTTAGACTCCGGGATGCTGTGCCCGTAGATCATGTAGATCTCTCCCGCATCGCGGCGGCGGCCGGTGGTCAGGTCGCTGCCCGGGCTCCCGGGCATTTGCGGGAGCAGATCGTCCACGAAATCCGCCAATGGATTGCCGATGCCGATGTCGTCGAATCCGTCGTTGTTCAGGTCGCCCAGGCCGGCGACGAACTGGGGCGGGGCTTCGTCCGGGGCACCCGCCTCGTAGGGGCTCAGGAAAACGATGCCCGGCAGGTCGGCGGTACCGATGTCTGAGAGACTGAACCTCCGATTGTTCAGGTGTGGCCCGCCGAAGATCAGGTAAACCACACCGACGCGGGTTCGGCCGTCGTCGTCCACCGCCGTCGCTCCGGGGGCGGAGATCAGCAAATCACCGTACAGGTCCCGGTTGAAGTCGCCCGACGAGGCGACGTCGTAACCGGCGCGATCCCCGGCGTTGGCGCCGTAGAAGACCACCCCGGGCAGATCGGACGTGGCGATCTGCTCGACGACGCGATCACCGTCCAACATGATCCCGCCGAACACCACCGCGATGACGCCGTTATCCACCGGGCAGTCCCCGCCGGCAAAGACCTCGGCGTCCAACTCGTCCACCCGACGGTCGTTGTTATAGTCGAAGAAGGCGCAGTCATTATCCGAAGGCAGGTCGGCCTCGCCGAACTCGGCCCGGCAGGCGCTGAACACGGCGTTATCCTCGCTGTCCGCCTGGGTGCCGTTGCCGTTGAAATCGCGGGAGCACTCGCCCGACGGCACCCCACCCGCGTCGGCGTACGGGGAGGCCAGCACGATGTCGTCGATCCGATCGCCGTTGATGTCGAACACACTCTCCTGGGCCCACCCGATCCGGTCTTCGGGTTTGTCCCCACGAATACGCAGCATTGGCGGGCGCGATGACGTGGCATCTGCGTCGGCCAAATCAATATCCACCTGGACATTCTGTTGACGCTGATAGACAATGTACGTGGCGCCAACATTCTCTCCGGTCGGGCCGTCTGCGAACGCGGCACCGCAGAGAATATCCGGGGAGCCATCCAGGTTAAAATCCCCTGCGGAACTACCGTCCCCGAGCATGTCCGACGGTTTCTCACCCTTGATCTCAAGGGTCTGGTAAGCGGCGGCTTCGAGGCCTCGGGGCTCCTTGGGATCCGTGGAACAACTCCCGACCGGAGGGGTGAGGCTTATATACGGAATCGTGGAACAACCGGGGGTCTTCTCGCGGAGTTCGTTGAAGTTCTCCCCGTGGAACACCACGATGTTGGACAGCTCGCGTCTGGAACGTAAGTGCGGAATCTCACTCTCGCGGAGGGTGGGATACCGGGCCTTGGTCTCCTCAATGTCGAGCTCATTCCTCGGTGCGGAAACGATGATCTCCGGCCTCTGGTCGTTCCCAATGTCAGGCAGGAACCCCACGCGCGAGCCGAATTTCGCTCGAATGGGCCCTTGGTCCAGGTTCTTAGCATCGATCACGTCGTACATCGCTGCTTGGAAACGTGCGCCTTCAAGACGACCTGACGCCCCTATAGCGCCCTTTTCCGGGACCGCGTGGGGGAGTTCCTGATCGTCAACCGGGCGTTGTCCCGCCAAGTCGATGCTCACCGTGGCGCGATCCAGGCGCGCCACCGTCTGCCAGCCGCTCGCATCGCGGTTCTCACTGTGGATCAACGCCACCATACCCAGGCGCTCCAGGTTGCCCCTGGTGGCGATGACATCGTCTTCGCTGCCCTGCTCGTCAGGGCTGTTGGAAGTGTTGTTGGGCAAGTTATCCGGGTAGCAGCCATCCAGATCCGCCAGCTCTTCCTCCACTGCGACGCTGTAATTGATCCGCAGAATGGGGCGCTGATCCGGGTTTGACTCGTAGTCTGACGAAACGAACGCAACAAAGTTGTTGCGGTCCTCATCAGCCGGAACGATAATCCACCCTAGGATGCTCGTTCGACCCGCCAGCCAATCCTCGAACGTGGCTGACACGTCGACGGTATTCTTGTTGAATGCCGCGATAGTATCCTCGTCAAAGTCCAGAGAATCGCTCTCGTAATCGATGTCTTCCTCCGGATCGCCGCCGCTCCACGGCCAATTCGCGTAGGTGGCGGTCTCGTTGAAGTTCCGCAGCAGCGGATACAACGTTGGCGCGTTGCCGCCCGGAAATGTGCCCTCAAACTCCAGGACGGCACTGTTGAGCGTCTTCTCCGGCAGATCCGGAACATCCCACAGTGCGAAGTCGCTGACAAACCCAAACAAATCTTCGAACTTGATTAGGGCCCATGTCCGGGGCACCACGTCGTCGTCGATCGTGTACGCGTTCACCATGAACCAGTCTTCATCGCCGAATGCCGTGTTGGGATCGTTGGCATCCAGGTACGTGTCACTCACTCCCTCATACGTCAAGAACTGCTCCGTGACTTCCTCGGTGCGCGTGTCCATAATGGTAATCTGCCCCTGCCGGATTTCTGCCTCAAACGTGTCCGCACCGCCAGGTTGAGTATCCCCCGGGTCATCGTCGCGATGTTGCCTAACTCCGTCCACGTATGAACACCCAAACAGCAACTCGGGGCGGTTATCGCCGCTGAGGTCGGTAACATAGCCCACCGCCGCGATGCCGTCGGTCTCCTCTGAGCCCGGTGTTCGAGGTTTGGGGCCCATAAACGTAGCCCCCCCCACGTCCGTCCCCACCGCATTGACGTTGATGCGCCCACCGAAACGAAGCCCAGACAATCCGTAGATGAGATAGGCCTCCCCGATCGCTCCGAGTCCCGTGGGCGCCCCGAACTGGGCCACCAATATGCAGTCGTCAACAACGTCAACAATATCGTCCTCGCCTTCATCGCCGGTAGGTCCGTCGAAGTTGAATCCTCCCGTCATGGCCGTGCCCAGCCGGGCACCCGGATCGAAGCCCAGCCAGCGGGCCCCGGTGAGCGTGCCGCCCACTTTGTCCAAGTCCACAAGGCCGGTCGCTGCCCGGGTCACGTTGATGGTCGCCTTGGCGTACACGTCGCGCGGCGGGTTGACATCGTCGTCAATCGTCGCCCGGATGTAGTAAGGCTTGCCGTCCTCGCGCAGAGGGAAACGGTCCAGGTCCACCGAAATGAGGATATCGTCGAGCGGCTCCCAGGCGCCCTCCCCGATGGTGATTGGCGTGCTCAGCAGCGGGATGATCTCCTCCGGGTCGGGATTCAGGGGATCGCCCGTCAGGGGATCGGCGTCCAGGTCCAACGAGATATACAATTGTGGGGTACTGTCCGGATCGTACGGAATGCTCGCGTTGGGCGTCGCCTCCGTCGGCTGGACCCGGATCACAATGGTGTCATCGAGCGTCACCGCGAGGTTGACCGAAGGCTCGGTCACGTAAATCGTGGGCGGACGGTTGCCCGGCGTGGTCCCCTCTTCCCCGATGGTGATGACGACGCGGGTGCTCGCCGGTTCCTCGGTGGTGGAAAACACGGTAACTGCCTCGTTCACGTCATCGTCGATGGTGCCCTGAAGGTAATACGAACCGCGCGGCACGAAGCCCGTGGATACCGTGATGGTGTCCGCCGCCGCCGCGTCATTCTCGGGGATGCCCTCAACCAGCGATATCGCCGCCGGGCTGGATTCGGGGTTGGTGTTCACCAGGGAGAAAGAGATCAACGCCGCCGAATCCCGGTCCTGGTCCACCCAACTGATTGCGAAACTGGTGCCCTGGCCGATCGACAGATTCTCCACCGGCTCGGTGATGGTCAGCGCCGGCGCCCGGTTGCCGATGACGTCCGGGCCGACTACCGCCTCCGGAACCGCGACCGAGTTACAGGCGACGTAGATCGCCGCGCTGGCAACCGCGGCGAACAGTAAGACCCACCGGTATCCGCCGGAGAAGTCGACTAACCGACCCATCACCAGACTCCTTGCATTGGCCAAGCTGACTTCGCACTACGGCAAACCTCAGCCGCCGCGGGGGTATGAGACTCCCAGACCTCTCTCCGCGCAGGCTCACAACGGCGCCGAGCCGTTCCCCAAGTGTTGCAGCCTGTCGGCAGGGGCCTGCAACACCGCTGGGCAACACATCATACGTGTACCGCGAATGTCTCGTCAAGCCGGCTCTGTCGGGGGGAGGGCTCGCCGCAGACCGGGGCCGCCGGCCGCGCTAAGGTTCGATCTTGTCGATTTGGACTTGCAAGTATCGCTGGCGATGGCCCTGCTTGCGTCGGTACCCCTTGCGGCGCTTCATCTTGATGACGGTGATCTTGTCGCCCTTGATTTCCCCCTTGAGCGATGCGGTGACCTTCGCGTTCTCCAGGTAAGGCTGCCCGATGCGGGCACTATCGCCTTCCCCAACCATGAGCACGCGGTCGAAGGTGATCGCGCCGACGTTCTCCGGGATATCCTGAAGCTGAATCTCTAGCGTATCGCCTTCGCGAACGTGGTACTGGTTCCCTCTGTCTTCGATAATCGCGTACACTGGCGGATCACTCCTGCAACTATGTCGTCACGGTTTGCCCGTCGGCGCAGGACCGGACGGGCGATAAGAACACCGAATCGCTCATTATGGCGTGATGCTGACAGATCGTCAAGCGGGGCGGAGGCGCTTTCGATCCACTGTCCGCTGGGGGTGGCCATTCCTGTGGGTCCGGCGGGCGGTGCGCCTGATTGACCGGGCTGCGCGGGGGGTCTACCATTGCCCGCCTTGCGCGAGCCGAGCGCTCGCTCCAGGACGCTGACGGGGGGGTAAATGACCGGCTGGAAAGCCGGTCCCACACGAGGCCAGCCGGTACCCCAATTATGAGGGTGGAAAGCTCGCATACGGAGGTCGCCAGTGGCGCGGATCGGAATACGCACGGAAGACAAGAGCCGGTGGGAGGCGCGGGCGCCGCTGGTGCCGGATGATGTGAAGCGGCTTATCCAGGATTACCACCTCGAGGTATCCGTCCAGTCCTCACGGACGCGGGTGTTCACCGACGAAGCCTATCGCGCCGCCGGGGCTGAAGTAACCGACAGCTTGGCCGACTGCCCGGTGATTGCGGGGGTGAAGGAGATCCCGCCGGAGCTCTTCGAGGCGAACAAGACCTACGTGTACTTTGCCCACGTTATTAAGGGACAATCGGCGAACATGCCCGCCCTGCGACGCCTGCTGGAATTGGGCTGCCAATTGATCGACTACGAGCGGATTCTGGACGCACAGGGGCGGCGGTTGGTCTTGTTCGGCCCCTTCGCCGGGCGGGCGGGAATGATCGATTCGTTGTGGGCTCTGGGCCGACGTTTGCAGCACGAAGGCGTAACCACCCCGTTCGCCGAGGTGCAACCGGCCCACCGCTACGACGACTTGGCCCACGCCAAACGCGCGCTCGGACGGATCGGCGGGCTCATCCGCCGCGACGGGCTGCCTGAGGCGGTGCGGCCGCTGGTTTGCGGCTTTGCCGGCTACGGGGCGGTCTCCCACGGTGCCCAGGAGATCTACGACTGTCTGCCCGTAGAGGAAGTCCCGCCCGATCAACTGGGTTCGGTCGGGTCCTCGGGCACCCTGTGCTACAAGGTGGTGTTCAAGGAGGAACACATGGTGGAGCGGATCGACGCCTCCGCCCCCTTCCAACTCCAGGAGTATTACGACTATCCCGACCGCTACCGGGCGAAGTTCTTCCCCTACGTCGAGCACCTCACGCTATTGGTGAACTGCATCTACTGGGAGCCCAAGTACCCACGCATGATCACCCGGGATCATCTGCGGAGATTCTACGGGGGAAACGCGCGCCCGCGGCTACGAGTCATCGGGGATATCACTTGTGATGTTGGTGGATCGGTGGAATGCACGGTCCGCTCAACGACCCCCGACAACCCGGTGTACGTTTACGAGCCGGCGACGGGCAAGACCCTCGACGGAGTGGCGGGCGACGGCCCGGTCATTCTCGCGGTGGACTTCCTACCCTGCGAATTGCCCGTCGACTCGTCGAACTTCTTCAGCCGCGCCCTGAGCCCGTTGGTTCCCGCCCTTGCTCGGGCCGACTTCAGCCGGGCGTTGGCGGACAGCGGCCTGCCCTCCGAACTCCAGCGGGCCACCATCGTCTACCGGGGTGAACTCACTGAGCCCTACCGTTACCTGCACGAGTACCTTGGATGATAACGCCGGGGAAGGCACGCCCGGCGGGATAGCTACGTGGAACGAATCATGCTAGGGTGTCTGCGAACGCGGTTCGACGTGCAGCCGCTCGACACCCTCCGCAGGAGACTGACTGATGAAGAAAGTTCTCGTTCTTGGCGCCGGACTGGTTTCCCGACCTCTCGTTCGCTACCTGTTGGACCAGCCGGATTTCAGCGTTACCGTGGCCAGCCGCACCGTCAGCAAGGCCGATGCCCTCGTGGCCGGGCACCCCAAGGGCAAGACCATGACGCTGCTGGCGGATGAAACCGACAAGCTTGAGAAGCTGATCCGCGAACACGACCTGGCGATCAGTCTGTTGCCCGCGCCGCTGCATCCCGTGGTGGCTCAGTTCTGCATCAAGCACAAGAAACACATGGTTACCACTTCCTACGTCAGCCCCGCGATGGAGAAGCTCGACGGGCCCGCCCGAGACGCCGGGGTCATGGTCCTCAACGAGATCGGCGTGGACCCGGGCATCGACCACATGTCGGCCATGCGCATCATCCACGACGTCAAGGAGCGGGGCGGCAAGGTGGTCAGTTTCAAGTCCTACTGCGGGGGACTGCCCGCTCCCGATTGCAACGACAATCCCTGGGGCTACAAGTTCTCCTGGAGCCCTCGGGCCGTCTGCACCGCCGGCAAGAACACCGGTCGCTATCGCGAGAACGGTAAGGAAATCAACGTCCCCGGTCCCGATCTTTTCCTGCACCACCACACAGTCGAGGTCGAAGGTCTGGGCGAAATGGAGGCCTACCCCAACCGCGACTCGCTCGGCTACCTCGAACTCTACGGGTTGGAAGACATCAACACGATGTTCCGAGGAACCTTCCGCTACCAGGGCTGGTGCGACTGCCTGAAGAAGGTCGTGGACCTGGGCATGCTCGACGAGACGCCGGTCACCTATCCTGCGGGGACCACCTTCGCCCAGTGGACCGCCGGTCTGATGAAGAAAACCCCCTCGGGAGACCTGCGGAAGGAACTCGCCCTCCACCTCGGGCTGGACGAGACCTCCGACGTTCTGGACCGGTTCGAGTGGTTGGGTCTGCTGAGCGACGAGCCGCTGCCCATCGTGGACACCGAAACGACTCCGCTCGACATTCTGGCGGCGCGGATGGACCAGAAGATGAAGTACGCGCCGGGTGAGCGGGACATGATCGCGCTGTGTCACTATTTCACGGCGAAGTTCCCCAATGGTGCAGAGGAGCGGATCACCTCGACGCTGATCGACTACGGCCGCCCGGACGGTGACTCGTCGATGGCCCGCACGGTCAGCCTGCCCGCCGCCATCGGCGCGGCGTTGATTCTCAAAGGCGCGATCCGGATGACCGGGGTCCACATTCCGGTGGCGAAGGACATCTACAACCCGGTCCTGGACGAGTTGGCCAACCTGGACATTCGCTGCGTCGAAAAGACCACCACGGTCGGTGCGTAGCGAATGATGGCGGAGTTGTCACCCCGGAACTGGCTACGGGGCCAGTTGGTACAGGTAGATGGCCGGTTCGGTGGTGTTGGTCACGGCGATGACGTTTCCGCCGGCGGCGGCGCGCCCGAGTAACGGGACGGACTCATCGTCCGCGGCGCCGAGTTCTTCGCCCACCGCGTACGGTTCGACGGTTTGCACGGGGACCACGCGCAGGCGCTCGTTGATTACCAGGCAGGCCCGGCCGGTGTCGAAGTGGACCACGTCAATGGCTCCACGCTCGTAGATACGCTCCAGCAACTGCCGGTTGAGCACCTCCAATGTGCCCGCGTCGACGATGGCAAAGTTGGCGTCCCCGTTGAGCCGATCGACCGCGGCGACCACGACCTCGCCGTCGTTGCTCATGTCGATCGCGATGACCACGTCAGCCTCTCCGCCGCTGGCGTCGATGGTGGTAACCGCAAAGGAGTCGGTCGCCTCGACCGCGACGACGCCGGTGTCGCCGGCCATAAAGACCCGCGCCCCGTCGTGGGTGTAGACCAGATGACGGTCGCTCACAAAACCGCCGGAGGCCTGGCGCAGGTCGAGCGGTGTGGTGTACTGACCGGTGTCGAGGTCCAAGAAGGTAAGCCACTGCGACAGACCGGCGCCGGCGTCGCCGTCGAGTAGTACCGCGAGCTGGTCGCCGGCGGGATTGAGCCGGCTGAGCTCGGGGGTTCGGGCTTCGGGCGTGGGGTATTGGGCAGCCAGCGCGCCCGCCACGCTGATGCTGGTGCGGAAAATCGAGAGATTGTCCAGATCGCCCAGATCCGGGCTGATGACATAAGCCAACTCGCCGTCGGGGGAGAAGTCGAAAACGTCGCCGCCGAGCAGCGCTCCATTGGCGGTGGCTTCCAGGAGCAACGAACCGCTGGCGTTGTCGAAGACGAGAAACTCGTCAGGGTTCTCGGAGACCAGGGCGACCATGCTGTTGTCCCGCGCCAGAGCGATACCGTTGTAGCCGGCGGCATCCAGTTGGCCGGGGATGGCCAACGGCGAAGTCACGGAGGTGCCGTCCTGGGGAAACTGCAGCGCGGCGTCGGAGCCATAGTCGGTCACCGTGCCCGAGCTGCCGTCGTCGGGCAGGACCAGCAGGTGCGGATCGAACTCGTCGGGCAAAGCCACCTTGCCAAGCCGGGTGACCAGGAAGGTGGTGCTCTGGCGGGTCAGGTCGATGGAACCGTAGACGAAATCACCTTGCTGCCCGCAACTCGGCGAGTCGGTCGTGTGACGTTCGACGACCACGGCGAGAAAGCTGCCGTCCAGCGTTTGGCCGTTGCCGGCGACCGTATAGGATTCGAGGCGGGCGATGGTCTGATCGCAGGTGGGATTGTTCGACCGGGCCAAGACACACAGGTTCACCCCTTCGTCACTACCGCTGATGGACTGCTCCAACATGGCCTCACCGGTGGTGCGGGTGATACCGTCGCCGGACTGGCTGCTGAAGGTGTCCATGCGCTCCGGCATGGTACCGGCATCGGTGCCGTCGGGATCGAATTCGATCGTCTGGTCGACGGACCAAGTGCCTTCGATGTTCCGCGGCTGGTCGCCGGTTTGCAAGCCGAATGTCAGGTTGTTGTCACCAAGCACGTCGATGGCCGCCTGCACCTCATTCAAAGCAAGAATCTCGGCACAGGTCAGCGAGGGCATCGCAAAGTCGAAGAGCACTTGCAGGCGGTTTACGATCAACGTCTGGTCCACGTCGGAAGCGGCCCGCAGGCACAGCTCGAACACCCCGTCCGCCGCAGCCGCCAGCGCCTCGGCGCCGGCATCCAGGCGCGTCGGGGTGATGGAATCCACGCCGCCGGCGTCAAAGCCGATGTCGAAGCTCCCCACGTCGATGCCGGAGCTGCAAGCGTCGCTGGTATCCGCCAGCGCGACGAACAGGTTCAGCGTAGTGTGTCCGTTGGAGGTCAGGTCGCCGGTGTCAGCCGGCGAAATCGTGACTTCCTCGACACTGACGGCAAAGGCCAGGGACGTCAACCGATTGACTCCCAATTCGTCGGCGAGCGAGACGGTAATCTGGTTGTCGGCCGGAGTCTGGCCGCTCAAATCGAATTCGCTGCTGCCGCCAAGATTGACGTCCACCGAGTTGTTGAAGTTGGTGTTGTCGCCGGAGTTGGCGTTGCCGTTCCCCGAGCCGCCCGATGAGGGCTGGCAGCCGCCAAGTGCCGGCAAGGCCGCAATCAGCGCGCAGCAGAAGAGTGTTTTATTCATCATGCCCCGTTTTACTACCGCCCCCACTCCACGGTTGCAAGTTTTGTAGGACATGGGCGCCGGTCGCCTGCTCACTGCCCTGAACACGCACTGTTCGGCGTCCACGGCACGCCCAGCACGCGACAGATGGCGGCACTAACGCTTTCGATGTGTTGCGCCAAGGGCACCGGCACGCTGTTATAAGCGGCGGCGATGCTCGGTTGCAGCATCATGCCCAGCGTGACGGGGCCGAGCACGTCGCTTTGCAGCGTCTCGTCGAGCTGGAATTCCGACGCCCGCGAACGCAGCAGGTCAAACCAAAAGGCCACCGGGTCTTTGAGGCTGTCGGGCTTGACCTTCCACAGTTCGTGCTGGCTGAGCAGCAGGTAGCCGAACAGTTGCGGGTTGCGGTCGTAGGCTTCGAAGAAGATGCGCACGGTAGTCAACACGGCGTTGCAGAAAGGCCCTTCGCGCGGAACCTGCTCGGTCATCGCGGCATGGAGCTCCTCGAGCCCGTGCTTGAAGATGTCCCAGGCCAGTTCGCGCTTGCCTTTCCAGTGCCGGTAGAGTGCCGCCTCGCTGACACCGGCCACCTTGGCGATCTCGCGAATGCCGGTCTGCGTCAGCCCCTTCTCGCCAAAGAGTCTGACCGCCGAGTCGTAGATCGCGTTCTTGAATCGGATCGGCCGTGCCATGAGACTGCTCCGTAACCTCGGCGGTACGCCCTCTCACAACTGCGCAAATACCGTTTTCGGTGCCCCAATTTCGTAGCGGCCTGCGTCTCGCAGGCCGAACAGCCGGCGACGCCGTCCGCTACTACGAGTGACGCCGACCAATTAGTAAGCGTGTGCTAACTAATCAGTACCACGAGCCCGTCTGTCACGCAAGGGCAATGCCCCCGTCGGATGAGGCGTCGGGATGGACCCGGGCTCCCGGAGGGCGTTACACTGCCTGGGGTTTCGTAATCCTCCGAACGGAGCATGGGACTTGGCACGGCTTTGGTGATGAGCGTAGCGCATCTCGAACGGCTGCCGGACCTTCTTCTCCATTGCGTGGCGGGCAGCGGATTGATTCTCGCGGCAACGGCCGTCGGGTGGTGGGTGGGGCGGCGTCCCGAGCGGTGGGCCGTGTGGGCGGTTTCGTGGTGGCTGCGCCACGTGGTTCGTCCCCTGCTGGCTTGCCGATCCTGGGCGCGGCGGACGGCGACCATCGCGATGAACAACTCCTTGATCTGTGCCGCCATGGTTGCGTTGGGCGCCTGGGGCCCAGTAGCGTGGCTGGCCGTCGGGGCCGTCGGGCTGGGCCTGGGCATCGCCTTGCGCCTGTTGCTGGCCTCGCCGCCGGAACCGGAGGGAGCGACCGCGCCGCCCTCCCGCGGGCAACGGGTGGCGGGAGTGTTCGGCGTGGCTTTGAACCTCCTCGAGGTTCCCGCGATCGCCCTGAGCGCCGGCCTGTGCCTTGCCCAGGCCGCCATGTCGCCGGTCATCGATTGGACCCCCGCATGGCATATCTTCGGGGCGGTCGTACTCCCGGCCCTGGTCATCGCCGCCGCTGGCGAAGCCCTGTGGATGGGAGTCTATCCGCCTTAGCCTGGATCTTGGCCAGGCCGGAGCGTTGAGGAAG
>JAUWNF010000199.1 GCA_030612785.1 Phycisphaerales bacterium | reverse complement strand
GATCGGCCATGCCAGCTACTCCTGCACGCTGACGCTTCAGGGGGCGGGCACGTACGACATCAACGGAGCAGTCAGCACGGTCGAGTCGGCCACCAATGACGTCCATCCCAAGCTGGCGGTAGCCAGCGCCGTGGCTTCGCCGGTCACGCCCAATTCCCTGGACATCAACGGTGGGAACGTCGCAAGCCGGTCCGCCCAGCTTGACTTCGCCCCGAACCTGACCGTCCAGGACGCCACGAACAGCACCAACTGCGAGGGTTTCGTCGAAGTCGACCTCGCGGCCGACACGACCTTTGACGCCGAAGACGTGGCGTTGAACGATGCCAGCGTGGACCTGACGGTGACGGGAGCACACGCAACCTCGTCGGTGTTCAAGTTCGATAACTGGACGAACACTCTGGACGGCGACACGACCTTTGAAGGCCCGCTCGTAGTGGAGGGATACTAGCCGCAATGAGCGGCGTCGGAAAAGCCCGGCGCCCGTGGACGCAACATAAGTGTAGTTCGCGGACGCTGGTCCGCAGGGGAGGGGAGGAGCAACGAACCTTCCGGGAACGTCCCGGAGGGAGATCAAGTGAACGAAATCGAGCAGACAACCGAGCCATAACGCGGCTTCGGTGATGCTCCAGGAAAAGGATAGTAGAAATGAGAACTCGATTGATTCTGACAATCGCCCTCGCGGCGTTCGTCATCAACGGCGCAACGGCGTATGCGGTTGATCCCGATCCAGGTACCTACCGAAGCGCCACCGCCAGTGGTCAATGGGACACCGCGGCCAATTGGGAAGTGGACGACGGTGGTTGGCGAGCGGCCGACGACTACCCACGTGCCGGCGATACGGCCACGATTCTCGAAGACGACCTCATCTACGTCAGCAGCAGCACCCAAGAGGCGGCCAACCTGACCGTCAACAAGAAGGTCAGCGGCTCCAGCCCCGCGATCCTGGAGATGAGAAGCGCCGCCGTGCTGAAACTGAGAGACACCCTGACTGTGCAGGTGGATGGTTCGGTCGCGGCCAACACGGCCATCTTCAGGTTCTACGCGGACGATGGCGAAACACAACCCATCCTGCGGACAACGGCCAGCCTTGAAATCTCCGGCCCGATTACGGTTGAAGACCCGGCCGACAGCGACGGTTGTGCCGGTGGCAAGATCGACGCGAACACGGCCGCAGACTGGGTGATCCTGATGAGCGATGGCACGATCACCGCCCAGTACGGTCCGCTCGACATCACCTGCGACATCGAGGTCGATGGCACGATCCTGGCCAATGCCAGCGCAACTGCGTGGAGGATTCGCTTCACCAAGGAAATCCTGGGAGGGTCCACCGGGCTGATCGAGGCATCGGACAGCAGCAACGCTCGGGTCCATTTTGACGACGGCAGCGCCTTCAACAACGCGATTGACCTCAAGGTCGATGACGGCGCCAGGATGCAGTTCAGCGACACCGATGACTACGTCACGTCCGGCGGCTTCAGTATGCCATCGGGGTTCTTCGACATTGACCTCGACGTCAGCGTCAAATCCACCGGTTCCTACACCCATTAGGTGGGTGTGATCGGGGAGGATGTGGGCAATACCGCATCCGCCCCGGACTGACCAACAATCCGTAGCGTGCGGGTGGCGGCAACTCGTCGCCACCCGCACCTTCCTCTGGGCGTTTGAGGACCTCGCCAGTCGTCGTCTTCGCCGCCGAAACGCTGGTGGCCAATTGAAAGGAGCCGTCCACATGTCCGATGCACCAGCCAAACTTTGCTTTGCTCGTTTGTCCCAATTCACGTTTGGTGTCCTGGTGGGCGTTTTGTTTCTCTGCGCGCCCGCCGACCGCGCTGAGGCCTGCGCCATTATCAACGGCTGCGTCCTGATCGTGCCGAACGGCTGCACCCATGTCGTCAGCGGCACGGAATCATACTGTGTGGTCTTCGTGGCCAACGGGGGTGTTCTCGAACTTCACTCCGGCGGGGTCCTGGAGATCAGCGACTCGCTCACCATCGACACCGATTCCCAGAATCCGGCCAACTCCGGCGTCTTCAGGTTCTACGCGGACGATGGCGAGACGGCGCCCATCCTGCGGACAACCGACAGTCTGGAAATCTCCGGGCCGATCACGGTCGAGGACCCGGCTGACGGCGACGGCGGTGCCGGAGGCACGATCGCAGCGGAAACGGCCAACGACTGGGTGATCCTTACGGCCGACGGCACGATCACCGCGCAGTATGGTCCGCTCGACATCACCGCCGATATCGAGGTTGACGGCAAGGTGCTTGCCAATGCCAGCTCAACTGCGTGGCGCATCCGCTTCACCGGCGAAATCCTGGAAGGGTCCACCGGGCTGATCGAAGCGTCGGGCCACAGCAACGCTCGCGTTCTTTTTGACAGTGGCAGCGCCTTCGATCTGGACAGCGCGATGGACCTCAAAGTAGCTGACGGCGCCAGGATGCGGTTCAAGGACACCAATGACTATGTCACGGCCGGCGGCTTCAGTATGGCGGCGGGGTTCTTCGACATCGACGACGGCGTCAGCATCAAATTCACCGGCGCTTACAGCCACTAGCCGGGTTCCATCGGGACGGACGCAGACAACGCACCATATCCGCTCGGCACGGGCGAAGACGCCTCGGCCGGCAGGCGTTTGAGAGCATCGATCGGTTTGTTGTTGCCGACCGGAGTTTTGGCCACACTTTGAGGAGAGCAGCCCATGTCCACCGTAACAGACCGACCAATCCCCGCACCGCTGCACCGGTGCACCTTCGTGCTCCTGATCAGCGTTGTGCTTTGTGCTCCGGCAAGCGCGACTGGGTCACCCTGCGCCATAGACACCGGCACAGTCTTGATTGTGCCGGCGGACTGCACCCACGTGATCAGTGACACACAGAGCTACAACCTGGTCTTCGTGGCCAATCGCGGCGTCCTCGAACTCGCGGCCGGTGCCGTGCTGGAGATCAGGAACACCCTGTTCATCGAGCCCCTGGGTGTCTTTTGTTTCAACGCGGACGACGGCGAGTCCCCGCCCATTCTCCGGGCCGCGGGTGCGCTGGAAATCACCGGCCCGGTCACGGTCGGTGACCCCGCGGACGACGACGGCGGGGCCGGAGGCGTCATTGCGTCGGAGACGGGAGGAACCTGGATCGTCCTCAAGACTGATGGGCTCATCGCCGCCGGCCTGGGACCGCTGGACATCATCGCCGACATCGAAAACAACGGCACCATCCGGGCCAGCGGGAGCGACCCGGCCAGGAGAACCAGAATCTCGGGGGCGATCTGGCCCCAGTCCAGCGGCAGGTTCGAGGTGACCGGCCACGAGAACGCGAAGATCATCTTCGATCCCGGCAGTCGGGCAACCATCACCGGTGGGGCGCACTTTGATGTCCGAGCCGGGACCTTGGAGTTCAACGACACGATCGAAACGCTTGGCGGGGTGCGCATGTTGAGCGGAAAGATCGTGGTCGCCCCTGGTTGCCTGTTCAGTGCGTCGGGCCCCTTCGTGGAACCGTGATTCCCTCCGGCGCGGCGAACTCGGGTCGTGGTCCAGGATCGGAGCTCGAATCGAAAAGGGGCGATGTGGCGGTCGAAAGGTCCGTCCGGTTCGGTATGCGCCGAGAGCGTGAAACGAGAAGACAACCCGTGTTCCCCGACGCGCTCAACGCGAAGGACACCTCCGAATCAAGAGTGGACCATTACACCCTCTGTCAAGGATGAACATTGCGAAAGGCTGGAGGGTCAGTCGCTCAATGACGAGCCGAACGAGCGTTGAAACGCGGCGAAATCGGCAAGATCGATGTCCCCATCGCGGTCGGCATCGAAGCTCAGCAGGGCGTGTGCGTCTGTTGGGCAGGCATTGGGGCCCTGGAGGGATGGGACAAGTTTCTCAAAGTCATTTGAATCCACGGTCCAGTCACCACCAAACGCTCCGCCGGCACTGGCGTAGTCGCAGGGCATCGGCTTGAACGCCATCCCGAACGGACGCCACAGCCGCTCCACATCGGAGGGTTTCCCGTCCCAGAAATCCAGCTTGCCGATGATGCTGAGTTGCTCGCCCGTCACCGGATCGAACACGTGGATGCCCCCGACACCGGAATAACCCGGTCCGGGCCTCGGGTCCGGGGCTGGCGTCCAACGGGCCGACACGGCGAGAAGGCCGTCGGGAGCATACAGCAAGTTGAAAGGCCCGTTCATCGCGTCGAAGAAACATGGGTCGAAACCTGGGCAGTCCGGGCAAAGGAACAGGCAGGGTGAGGGGGGGATTAACGTGCTCAGCCGCGCCAACGGGTTCGTCGAGTACCGGCCGACCTGATGGTCGTCCGATTCGACGATATCGTAAGACAGACCGTCTAGCGACTCCACAATCCCCGTCTTCTCCACCACGTCCACCACCTCTTGAACGAGGTCGTACGTGTCGGTGCCGGCGTTGTAGGCATACTCCCTCAACGTCGGGATCGGAAAACCGAGATGACCACCGACAACCAGCAGGTTCCCATTGGACGCGAACCTGGCTTGGTAAGGGAACTCCATGGGCGGGGTCATGACCAGCCCCGGCGTGTCGCTGACGAATTCCCAGATCGAGAGGTCGCGATCGAAACGGTACTGTTTGGCGATGATGTCGTCACCCTCTATCGCCGCTTGATTGTAGAGGTGTCCATTCGGTCCGCCGAAGGTCAAGCCCCTGGGCTTGCGATTCCCGTCGGCTGGTGGTGGAACCACATACCCAAGAAAATCGCCCGTGTTCCCGTCATAGCGAATCACCACCCCTCCGGGCGATCCGGGGGGCTGGCTGGTGACCAGCAACTCGCCGTTGGGCGCCCAGGCGAGGCGCTCCGGGCGTTCAAGCTCCGTCTGGTCTCCAAATGGCTGCCGGCCTGCGAAGATACACACAAATCTGCGGGTCAGCCCATCGTACTGAAGGATGTTGTCCATGTCGCAGTTGCAGACGTAGAGGTCGCCCGCGGCGCCGCGGGGGCAATTGGGCACGACTTCGAGGAAGTCGGTCATCGTCGCGCTCTCGCCTCCGGGGTTGGTCGCCTCGACTGACCAAAAGCCTCCCGCAGTCCCGTCGCTCAGGTCGAAGGTCCCGGTCACGTAATCCGCAACCAAGTCTCCCGCTGCGATGTAGTTGCGCTCGACGGAGCCGACGATGTCGGGCTGGCCCGCCTGGACGAGCTTGATCGTCACGCCGCTCTCGATGTCCGCGCCATGCAAGCGGAAATACCGCGGCCCACAGGTGTAGGAATGGGTCAGTGAGAAGTCGGTCAGGACGGGCGTGGCGGCGAGGGCAGGAGGGGCAAAGAGGAGCAGACTCAGCCAAGCGGGAAGCGCAGCTCGCTTTCCGGCTAAAGAGCCTCTTCGGTCAAACGAACGATTCCACATAACCTGCATGCCTTATCCTCCACGAAATCCTCTACGAAGCTCCCTCGTGGCATCGCTGTGAACGGAAACCGGTTGGGTACGAGGTTCCGACGAGAAATGGGTTTCCCCGAGGAGCCGGTTCACCTGAGACGAGAGACTTGCCACCTGTGACGGTTTCTTGGGATGGGGAATCTTTTGTGGTGTGTAGCTGTCTGGAACTCCATGCACTTCGCGTTGCAAAGTCAACTTGTTCTACCCCCGCAACGATCTACTGCCGAACGAGCCCCAACGCTGCTGGTGCGCATCCGACGCTGGCAGCGTCTGCTTGAGCGTCAGCGCCCGTGTCCGAGAGGCCGTTCTCGTTCCTACTCAGCCGATCGGCGGCGTCGGCCAGCCATCGCGGCTACACCCACGGCCAGCATGGCCAACGTCCCAGGCTCAGGTATAGCACCCGCCCCGATCGGCACGCCGGGCTCGGTCTCGTAGCCCCACGCGAAGGCGTCGAGTTCTATGCCGGTACGCACGACGCCGATCCAGCCATATTGCGACCCCGAACCCAGATCGAAGCGAACACCCAGATAGGTCTGCTGGCCTTCCGGCAGTTCCGAGCCGTAACCGGGGTAGTAGATGTATTGGTCGGACCCCCATGCGGTACCGCTGGGGATCAGTACACCGGAGTCAACCCCAGCCACGAAGTAGCCACTACCGTCGATTTGCATTTGGCCGCCGGCGCGTCCCGCCACCCTGCTTCTGTCGGTGTAGCCGGTGGGAATAAAATGCCGAAACCCGCCGGCGGCGTCAACGGGCTGGTCCGAAGGCGGGAAAGTCACGTTGAGGATGCTCGTGTCTATCCCGGAGGGCGCGGGCCAGTGAAAGTGGCCCGTCTCACCGTGGGCCGGGTTGACGTACCGGACGGGCGAGGCATAGGCCTGCGTACCACCAGCGATGGCCGTCGCGGCGGCCAGTGCCTGGGCGGCGTGTTTGCGCCGCAACTTCTTCTTTCGAGACTCGCCGCGGGCGGGTCTCGTCTGACATGTTTGCTTCATCCCAAACTCCTCCTGTGCTTACGAAAGAGACTCCCGATCAGAACCCCGGCTACGCTGCCCCCGGGGTCGCCCGTTACTCGTATAGGTCGCTCTCCC
>JAUWNF010000236.1 GCA_030612785.1 Phycisphaerales bacterium | reverse complement strand
GGGCGAAGCAGGCCCTGCTCAGCGACGGCATCGGCACGGTGGCGGGGACCGTGATGGGAACCAGCACGGTAACCAGCTACGTCGAGTCAGCCGCCGGGATTTCAGCCGGCGCACGAACCGGGCTGGCCACCATCGTGACTGGCCTGCTGCTAGCGGCTTCGCTGTTCTTTTATCCGCTCGTCAAGATGATCGGGGGGATCGTGGAGGTCGATGCGGGGGCGCTCGGGGCGGTTGCGTCGGTTACTCCAACGG
Source organism: Phycisphaerales bacterium (assembly GCA_030612785.1). GTDB lineage: Bacteria > Planctomycetota > Phycisphaerae > UBA1845 > UBA1845 > JAAEQG01. Next base: position 5,625 of record JAUWNF010000236.1, on the reverse strand, counting down.
TCCAATGTCATCCGGTGATCGCGCCGGTGCTGATCATCATCGGGTGCTATATGCTACCGGTTGTCACCAGGATCAAATGGGATGACATGACCGAGGCACTGCCGGCGTTCCTCACCATCGTTGTTATGCAATTCGCGCTGAGTATTTCGCACGGTATCGCGTGGGGCTTCGTATCGTACGTTCTGCTCAAACTGATCCGTGGGCGAGTGAAAGAGATTCATCCGTTGGTGGCGGTGTTCGCGGTGTTGTTCGTGGTGTTTCTCGCCACCACATGAGGTCCGAATAACCAACACGCGGTTCTTGCACGATCGGCTTACGTCCTAATAGGGAATTTACCTGATGCAACTGGTTTGACGCATCAACAGGAATCTCTACAATAGACTTGGTATTGTAAGCGGCGGCGAGGGTCTAGTAATCCAATTGTCAAGGTGACACGATAGTGACACTAAAACGCAGTTTCATTCTCGCGCTGGCGCTGTCCGTTGGCGGGGGTTGCAGTCCAATTAGCATGGCCAAGCGCGGGCTCCCCGAATTGCAGGGCGCTTCCGGCAAGGTGGTGCCGGTCCGCGAGGCGCCCCCCGCGTTTTACCAGTCGTTGGGAACTTTGCGAATCGGATCGGTCAGCAACACGATCGCGCCGGTATGTCCGCCCAGGATGCACGCACTTGTTGAAACCGCGTTAAAGGGACGCGCCGCGGCGGCGGCGGAAGACTTGGTCGGCAGCCGGGCGTGTACGGCCGAGGTGGAAATCATCTACCATCAGCCGCCGGGAGGCGTTACCGCCCTGGTCGGCAAGGGGGCGCTACTGCTCGGGCGGGCACGGCTTCTCGACGAGCAACAGGAATTGCAGGCCGATCTGCTTATCGGCGTGTTCAGCAGCGCCGTACGGACCACCGAAGACGAGATGGCGACGACCTTCGCGAAGACGCTGACCGACCACGTAGTGGAACGAGCGCACTAACCGCCGGACGAGAGGCGGAAGGAGACTCCGTGGTGGAAACGACCCAGCTATCCAGGCCCGCGCCCTCTCGAGAGCCGACCGTACTCCCACCCACACCGGTCAAGCAGTATCTGGACTATCTGTTCGTCGAGTGCGGTTTGGCGGGCAGCACCGTAGTTGCCTACCAGCGGGACCTCTGCGCCTTCTGGGACGATTTCGAGAAGTGCGGCGTGGGCGTCGCGGACATCACCATCCTGGACGTTCAGCGCCATTTGAAGCGCCTGCAGGAGAATGGTCTGGCGGTGGCCTCGATCGCCCGCCGACTGTCCGCGATCAAGATGTTCCTGCGCCACCTGTATGCGGAGAAGGCATTGCTCCGCGACGTGGCCTCGCTGATCGAGACGCCGAAGAAGTGGCGCACCCTTCCGCCGCTGGTTCACTATCAGCAGATCGACGCCCTGCTTAACGCCCCGGATGCCTCGGAGGAGTTCTATCTCCGGGACCAGGCTTTGCTCGAACTGTTCTACGCCACCGGAATGCGGGTCAGCGAAGTGTCCGGGCTTACCCTGGGCCAGCTCAACCTGGACATCGGTTATCTGCGCTGCGTGGGCAAAGGCAACAAGGAGCGCATCATTCCCGTCGGCCAGAGCGCCCTGGGCGCGCTGCATCGCTACCTCCGCAGCCTGCGGCCCACACTGGTCCGGAAACACTCGGGTGCGTTCGTCTTTCTGTCGCGCACGGGTCGCAAGCTCGATCGCACGAGTATCTGGCGACTGGTGCACAAGCACGCGCGGACGGCGGGCATCACCGGCGAGCTATCGCCGCACACCCTGCGTCACTGCTTCGCCACGCACATGCTCTCCGGTGGGGCCGACTTGCGCATCGTGCAGGAGTTGCTAGGCCATGCCGACGTCGCGACCACCCAAATCTACCTTCACGTGGACAACAGTCGCCTGAAAGAAGTGCACCGACGGTGTCACCCCCGGCAGTGACGGCGGACGAACATGGAGGCGCGAAAGACGAACGGAGTCGACCTTCAGAACCGCACCGACCTCGACGATGAGCGGCTGCGGGCCATGTGCGCCGCTGCGGTTCGATCCTGGCGCACGGGTCAGTTGAAGGTGTGCGTACGCTATAGCCGCGGGGCGGATTTCTCGGGGAGTTGCTACTACAACGAGGGCCGTATCTTCGTGAACCTGGGACGACACTTGCAGTTCCCCTACCGGATGGGTACGCACATCGCCCGGGCGGTGACCGGCCGCGACGGGTGGTGGAAACCCATCTACACCGTCGATCTGGCGAACGGCTACCAGGTGGTGTTGTTCGTCTTCCTGCACGAGTGCTTTCACTGGCTGGTGAAGCGCGCCCGGCGTAACCCGCGCCAGAAGGAGTCGATGTGCGACCGATTCGCCACGCGCCTGCTGGTGGACGGTTACGGGGTGACGGTGCGCGATCCGGACAGTCGCCCCGTACCGCGCGAGGCGTGGGACTTCCAAGACGTGGAAGGCTTCATCAGCGTGCTACGGCGGAAACGCCCCGCGGCTTTGTCTCCCGCGCGTGCCGCGCGGGTCCCCTGCCCCCCGCCACGCCAGCAGCAGTTGCTGCTGTTTGATCTGTAGAACTCATTGTGTGTGCACGTGTCGCCCGAAGCCCCCCCCCGATCCACAATCGTGCCTGCTGTCCTCGCTGGTATCCGGGTGGTATACTCTACGAAATAGTAGTGTAAGAGGAGACTGTAAGAGCCGGATTTCGCAACTTGGGACCAAACACAGGAAAGGATGGCGTCATGCCGACAGCTACGCTCGACGAACGCAATACATGCAAGATACTCAGCGGCGGCAAGTGGATCGAGTCGCAGGCCACGCGCTTCGGCGAGGTCACCAATTCGTCCACCGGCGAAGTGATCGCTCGCGTACCCTTCTGCACCGCCGACGAGGTGGGGCGGGCGGTGCAAGCCGCCCATGAGGCTTTTGCGGAGTGGAGCGAGACCCCGGCGGTGAAGCGGGCTCGGGTGCTGTTCAACTACCGGGAGAACCTCCAGGCTGCCCAGGACGAACTGGCCTGGCTGATGTCGCGCGAGCACGGCAAGACCTTCGCCGAATCGAAGGCGTCGATCCAGCGTGGGACGGAGATGGTGGAGTTCGCCTGTGGGCTTCCTTCGCTGCTGATGGGGGAGTCGATCGAGAACCTCGCTCCCCATGTGGACTGTGAAACTCAGCGGCATCCCCTGGGGGTGTGTGTCGGGATCACACCGTTCAATTTCCCGGCCATGGTGCCGATGTGGATGTACCCCATCGCGCTGGCGTGCGGGAACACGTTTGTTCTCAAACCGTCGGAGAAGGTGCCGCTTTGCGTCATGAGGACGATTGAGTTGCTCCAGGACGCCGGTTTGCCGGACGGGGTCATGTCAGTGGTGCACGGCGATAAGGAGTGCGTGGACGCCTTGCTGACCCACCCGCTGGTGCGGGCGATTTCGTTCGTCGGCTCGACGCCCGTGGCGGAATACATCTACAAAACCGGGACGGCCCACGGCAAGCGCGTGCAGGCCGCCGGCGGGGCCAAGAACCACATCTTCATCATGCCCGATGCGATTCTGGATCGGTCGATCGATGCTCTGGTGGGGTCGGCCTTCGGCTGTGCGGGGGAGCGCTGCATGGCCGGCCCGCTTGCCCTGCCCGTGGGCGAGGTCGCCGACGAAGTGGTGCGGCGACTGACCGACGTCGCCGGCAAACTCAAGACCGGGCCGACCGACCGCGAGAGCGACGCGACGATGGGCCCGCTGATTACCCAGGAGCACAAAGAACACGTGGTCGGCTGCATCGAGAAAGGGGAGGCCGAGGGCGCGAAGTTGACCCTCGACGGGCGGAAGGTCTCGGTGCCCGAGGCGCCGGGCGGCTACTACGTCGGTCCCACCGTGTTCGATCACGTCACGCCCGAAATGACCATCGGCCGCGAGGAGATCTTCGGGCCGGTGCTGTCGGTGATCCGCGTGAAGACCCTGGAGGAAGGTATCCGACTCACCCAGGAATCCGAGTATGGCAACGGGGCGGTGCTCTACACGCAGAGCGGGCGGGCCGCCCGGGAGTTTAAGCGCCGGGCCGGCGCGGGCATGATCGGCATCAACGTAGGCGTGCCGGCCCCGATGGCGTGGTTCTCCTTCACCGGCTGGTCCCGCTCCTTCTTCGGCGATCTGCACATCCAGGCGAAGGAGGGCATGCTGTTCTATACCCAGCAGAAGATGACCATGACCCGATGGTTCAAGGGTGCCGACGGCGCCTTGGGCACCTGGGGCTTCTGATCGGGACAGCGACGACCACTCACCGTCGATTCGGTGACGATGATTGACGCGGAGAGACTGTTGCTGTTTAATGTTGGTTCGCGCGGGGTGGTTATCCGGGGCCATGGCGCAGTTGGGAGCGCGTCTGCATGGCATGCAGAAGGTCGAGGGTTCGAGTCCCTCTGGCTCCAGTCCCTGCGGGACAAGCACGCACAGCAATTCGAGATGCCGGCACAACCGCTGGTGTTGGCCTTCCAGCGCAACTGTGGTGGAACCGACCGGCACCCTCATGTACGAAACGTGGGATGGGGTGAACACCTGGCCGAGTTTCAGGAATTCTACACCGGCGACTTGACGCCGTAAGCGCGTCGCGGCGCGTCTCCACGCCATACCACGCTCCGGGTCGTCACGCTCCAGGCCCTGACCGTCGGCGTCGCGGATTTCGAGGTTGGTGTCAGCTCGCTGACCGGCTAACCCACCGAGCGGAACCTGAGCGGCTTCGCGCAAGCTTCGTTTCACCCGTCGCCCTGCCCCCCCCCCGTTACAGCAGCTTCTCGATGGCAACCAGCGCGAGAATCAGCAGCAGCACCCACGGCAACGCGTGGATGGCCGCCACCGCGATCGGTATGTAGGGGCTGCGACGCTTTTCAGCGGCCGCCCTTTCAATGTCGCCCAGGTCGGCGAACAGCGCGTCAAAGGGCAATTGCCGACAGGCCTCCAGCGCTTCGACCATCTGATCGGCGTTCGCGAAGCGCTCACTGGCTTCCGCCGCGCAGGCTTTGCTCAGCACCGCGTTCACGTTGTCCATGTCCCAGGTGGTGGTGGAATCCAGAATCCGCAAGGGCAGCTTTGGAAAGCACGTGCCGTCGCGCCCCACCATCAGTTCGTACAGCACCCGGCCCATTGCGTACGTGTCGGCCGTCAAATCCATCCGGTGGTCCGGGGGCATGTAGTCCGGCGTCCCCACATGACTGGGACTGGCCGTGTTGGCCGTGAGCATTCCGATGTCCGCCAGCTTCGGCTGGCGATCCACGAAGATGATGTTGGCCGGCTTGATGTCGCGGTGGGCCAAGCTCACGGCGTGCAAGCGCGACAGACCGCGCAATAGTCGCAGCACCACCTCCACGGCGGTTTCCACACTGAGGGGGCCGGTCGCCATAACCCGTTCAAGGGTCAGCGGTCGGTAATGCTCCGGCAGGCCGTAGCGCACCGGCTGACGCGTCCGGTCGTCGTCGGCCAACTGCATGGTGTAGTACAGCAGGTTACCTTGCACGCCGACGTGGAAGATCTGCACCAGATTCGGGTGTGGCCCCACGTGGCGGCAGTACGCTTCCAGTGCGGTGGATTCGCGGCAGTGGACCTTGGCGGGCCCCAACCGCGCCAAGTCGATGGTTTTCAGCGCCCGGTG
>JAUWNF010000132.1 GCA_030612785.1 Phycisphaerales bacterium | reverse complement strand
CCAGCAGACGGATGTGTCCGGGGTAGCCCGCATCCGCGCGGTCCGTTGTGCCAGGCAAAAACGATCTCGCCTCCGAAGAACGGCCGGTGGCGGGCATGGAGACGCTACGAGGTAGACGCGGTTGCCGCCGGCGCCGGTTCGTCGCCCACCGACTGCCAGAGCACCTCGGCGACATCCAGTTGCCGCACGTCGTCCTCGCGATCCTTCATCCCCAACCCGTCGGAGAGCATGCGCATGCAGAACGGACAGGCCGAGGCGATGGTTTGCGGATCGGCCTCCAGCAGTTGCTCGGTCCGCAGCATGAGGACGCGCTGATCGCCTTTTTCCTCTTCCTTGAACATCTGCCCGCCGCCCGCACCACAGCACATTCCCCGGTCGCGGCTGTCTTCGATTTCGACGAGTTGCACGCCGGGTACTGCGGCAAGCACGTCCCGCGGCGCGTCGTAAATATCGTTATACCGCCCAAGGTAGCACGAATCGTGGAACACGACCCGCACGTCCACCCGGTTTTTCGGCTGGAGTTTGCCCTCGCGGATCAGTTGTGCGAGCAAGTCGCCATGGTGCGTCACTTCGTAATGCCCGCCGAAATCGGGGTATTCGTGCTTCAGCGTATTGTAGCAGTGCGGGCAGACCGTGATGATTCTCTTGACGTTGTAGCCGTTGAGAACCTCCACGTTTGCCTGGGCCAAGACCTGGAACAGGAACTCGTTGCCGGCCCGTCGCGCCGGATCGCCGTTGCAGCTTTCTTCGTGCCCGAGCACAGCGTAGCTAACCCCCGCCAAATTGAGCAATTGCGCGAAGGACCGAGAGACCTTCTTGGCGCGGTCGTCGTAGGACGGCGCACAGCCGACCCACCAGAGATACTCGGCGTCGGGTCTGTCGGAGAGGAGCGGCACGTCGATCCCTTCGGCCCAGGCAAGGCGGTCCTCGGCGGGCAGGCCCCATGGGTTGCCCGCGTTCTCCAGCCCGCGGAAGGCCACCTGCAAATCGTTGGGAAACTCGCCCTTTTCCTGCACCAGGTAACGGCGGAGATCGACGAACTTATCCACGTATGAGATGAACACCGGGCATTCCTGTTCGCACGCCCGGCAGGTCGTGCAGGCCCAGACCACCTGCGGATCAATCGCCTCGCCAACCAGGTCGATCTTGGCGACCTCGCCGTTCCCGCGGATGAACTCACTCGTGCGGCCGTAGAGGTTATCACGGCAATCCACCGTGAAGAGCTTGGGCGAGAGGAGCTTGCCGCTACGGTTGGCGGGGCAGGCCTGGGTGCATCGGCCGCACTCGGTACAGGAGTACATGTCCAGAATGCTCTTCCAGGAGAACTGCTCGATGCGGGCGATACCCAGCGTCTCTTCGCGCTCGGCCTTGCCTTCGAGGTCTTCGATCGGCTCCAGGCGCCCGGCGGGGTCGAGGTCCTGGAAGAACACGTTGGGGATGCCGGTGATCTCGTGGAACTGCTTGGTGTAAGGCAGGTAGTTCAGAAAGCCCAGAATCAGGCAGGTGTGCCCCCAGAAACCTAAATGACGCAGGAAGTTCAGCACGCCCGTGGAGGCGTTGCGCAAGGGGCTCGCCACCAGCGAGCCCAACGGTTCCCACACACTGGCTTCCTCGCCGGGCCAGGCCAGGTTGCCCGCATCGTAGAGCACGTCGGTGAGCATGAGCCCGGTGAGGATGCACAGAATCGCCAACCCCTCGAAGTTGAGCGTCATGCGCGGCAGCCGGCGGATCAGCCGGTAGTAGAAGAACACCGCCAGCCCGACCAGAACCAGAAAGACGAGAACGTCTTTGAGCAGCGAGTAGAGATTGCCCAGCGGCGCGCCGATGTCGAAGATCCAGAAGCCGAAGTGCGGATTATCCGTGTAACCCCGTCCGAACACGATGAACCCGCGCAGCAGCATGATGACCGCGCCGGCGAAGACGAAGATGTGGGCCACGCCGGCCAGGCGGTGGCGCGGCATCCGCCACTGCCCGAAGGCGAAGCGGATGGTGAGCCAAATACGCTCGCCGATGCGGTCGAAGCGCGCCGCCGGGGCGCCGATGGTCAACAGCTTCCAGCGCCGCCGAAAGGTCCACAGGAAAAAGAAGCCCCATCCCGTCAGCAACAGCAAGGTCATCGCGATCGGACTCATGAGATACCTCCGCAAAACGCACGTCTGGCGCGAGCGCAAGATACTAAACGATGCCGGCGGCTTTGTGCAGTGGAAAGTCGAGACCCCAGTAGCACGTCAAGTATATTGAACGGTGTGAGATATTGAACCCTGCGTCCCTATGTCCCTTCGTCCCTCTCTGTCGGCTGGTCGAAGCGGGCGTTGCGCTGGATCCACTCGTCCAAGTGCGCGCGCACCGCGTCGGTGATCACGTGCACCATGGCCATGTCGCCTTCGAGACCCGGGCGGAAGTGGCAAATGTCGCCCATGTTGGCGTAGGTCCCTCTGATCACGGCGGCGGTGTCCACCACGTACACGCCGTGGGTTTCATCCCCTTGTGGGGGCTCCACCTCCCTACCCCGCTCCCTCACCAGGCTGTCGATTTAATCGTCCATGGTGATCCCCAGTGTAGCGTCACCCCTTGTGGGTGACGAGAAACGCGGCTGCGCCGCCCACAAGGGGCGACGCTACAGATTAAATCGACAGCCTCGTGCGGGAGTGTGAGCTTGCGCTGTGGTCTATTCGGGACGGATGGCGGTGGAGGTGGCGACGCCGGTGAAGCGGCGGGAGCCGATGGTGGCTCGCGGGAAGCCCTCAGGCCAGATGCTCATCGAGACCCCGACGTCCTCCTCGACCTCATCCACGTCGAAGGTCATGCCCACGTACCAACGCGGGAACTTGCGGATGAACGTCAGGCTGAATTCCTCGGTCTCGCCGCGCTCCAGGTCGAACTCCTCGCGAACGGCAAAGGTGTACTTTTCGCTGATGCGGTAGTTGGCCCCGAAGGCCAGCAGGTTCGAATCGGTCTCGTTGATATAGCGATGGCCCACCAGGTAGCTCAGCCGCGGGGTGCGCTCGACAACGTACGAGAGGTTGAACACGTCGAGTTCACCGTCGTTGAGATCGACGTTCGACTCGGATATCAACGAGGTCGTGTCGTTGATCCGCCAGGCGAACGCGGCGTTGAGGTAGTTCCGCGAAATGCTGTTCTCCGGGCGGCTGTACGAGGTGAACCCATTGGTGTACTCGAAGTTCTGAGCGTCGTTGAAGAAACCGACCTCGAGGTCGAGCATGAACACGTCGGTGATCCGCTCGCGACCCGATCCGCCGCGCTTGGTCTGCCAGCGCTGGCGAACCCCGAAGCTCACTCCGTCGATCTCGTCGATGTCCTCGACGTTTTCGTCAAAGGGATAGAGTTCGTTCGAGTCGCGGTTGGTGCCGCTGACCCAGGCGGTAACGTCGGGCTTGATGATGTGCCGCACCCCGTGGATGTCCCACAGTTCGGACTCCCGGTCATATACCCGCCACAGGTACATACTGCTGCGCACGCCGCCGGCGCCGAAGACCCGCCCCACGCCACCGGTTTCGGGCGAATCGTCCCAGGCCGATCCGCGAATCGAGCCGAAGGGAACCAGCTTGACCGGTCCGAGCGTCAGCGGCAGGTCCACCTCCTGTCGTGAATCCACCCGCCCGGTCACCCCGGAGGCGTCGTCCCGCGGGCCGGACCGTAAGAAGTCGTGGAGGTTTCTGTCCGCCGGGCGATAGCGAACCCAGCCGGCCCGGTTCTCGCTGTACAGCGTGGCGAAGTCGCCGAGCGATTCGCCGATCAGGCGGAAGCCAAGCTCGGGCAGATGCTCGGTCTGGGTGAGGAAGTCGAGAATGCGCCACTGGGCCAAGAGGGTAAAGGCCCAGTTGTCACGCTGCTTCTTGAGATACAGCAGGGTCTCCTGCTCTTTGTCCTTGTCGAATTCGCTCTCGAAGTACTCCTCGAGGAAGTTCTTGTCGCTGATGTAGGAGGCCTCGAGGGTCAACTGCCAGTCGTCCGGCAGATACTGACGATGGCGGAAGGTCAAGCGCCCGCGGTTCTGCGTATCCGGTTCTTCGTCGCGGAACTTCCCGCCCAGGTTGTCCTCTCCGGTGTCGTGGATGTAGTAAGCCTTGAACAACCCGAAGTAATTGTCGCGCTGGTAATCCATGTCGATCCCGACCCCAGGCCCGCGCTTGGAGAAGTAATCCAATCGGAGCGTGGCATCGAATCCGACGGGCGTTTCGAAGCCCAGCAGATTGAACAGGCGCCACTCGGTCTCGATTTCCAACCCGAAATCGCCGCTGAACCCGGTGCGGACGCTGCGAATGGACGTCTCGCCCTCTTTGAGGGTCCCTTGCGTATAAGGCCAATAGAGCACCGGCACCCCGCCGATGTTGAACGTGGTGTGGCGCATCTTGTAAGTGCCGGTGCGCAGGCCGGCCAGCGCCGTCTCCGTCTTATCCACCACGTCGATGCGCGCCGCCCCGACGTGGTAATGGGGGGTATAGAACTCGCTGGTGGTCACCACGGCGCGCTCGGCCTGATACGCGCGGCGCGAGAGTTGCCGGATCCGCTCCGCCCGGATGTACACCGGAACGCCGCGCTCGGGCAAGTAGGTCCGAAACACCGCGTCGAGAATCACCGCTTGGTCGTTGTGCAGATCATAGTACAGGCGCGATGCCCGGATCATCCGCTCGCCGCTGGTCATCACGATGTCGCCTTCCAGGTACACCGCCTCGACGTCGCCCGCACGGTAAATACCCTCGTCCTTGCCCTCCGCGCCCGGTTGGCCCGCGAGGTCGGCCAGAACCGTGCCCATGCCCGAGGTTTCCTCACCGGGGCGCTCGAGCAGATCCGCCGGCGGTTCCTGGGCCTGGTCGGTCGGTTGATCTTGCTCCGGGGCCAGATAGATCGCCGCGGCGTCGGCGCGCAGCTCGAGGAAATCCTCGCCGGCCCGGGCGCTGCGAAAGAGGTAAACATCGCCGATCGCGGTGATGACCCGCCGTCCGTCAATCCGCTGCATGGTGAGGTCGCGCGCCCAGTAGTTGATCACCGGACGGGGAACCGGCGGTTTTGCTTCCGTCACCGGCCCGGGCTTGAGGACATCAAACGGCGCCACCGCCAGCACGTCGGCCCCGCGAACCTCGCGCACCCGTGAACGGACCTCAAGGGCCTCGGCAAACACCGGCCTGTCGGCCGACGACTCGAACGTCTTCTTGTCCGCCGCAACCCGAATCTTGCCGGCGCTGTTCAGGGTGACAAACAAAACCGGGCCGCTGGTCACCGTACCGGCCGGTTCGGTGACCTTCGCGTCGCGCCACAAGAACACCTCAAACGCGCTGTAGCTGTGGCCTTGGTAGGTTCGCGGGGTCATCCAGATGACGGCCTCCCGCGCTTGCAGCCGCCGTGGTCCCAAATGGAGTTCAAAGTCACCCACGAAGTGGATGACATCGGTTTGCTCCGGGTCGCGCCAGAGGTAAACCAGAACGCCGAACATCTCCACGTCGTCATTGATGATGCCGGTGGGCAGTAGCGGTTCCTCTACGGGGTCCGTGAGCGGGACGAGTTGCTGGGCGCGGACACTGGACGTCAGCACCGCCGCCAGGCAACCCGCAAGCAGCCAACGCGATGTGTGTTTTGAAGCGATCACAAACCTAAGCGCCTATCTCGCCAGAAGTTCCGCGCCGTATCTACGAGCGAGTCAAACCGCGGTTTTCAGTATAGAACGGCCGGTAGGGGTGTCAAATAAAAGCGGCGGCGAGATGACTTCTCTTCTAAGGAACGATGTCAACGTCCTCGATGCCGTTGAGGTCGTAATCGACGGCTAGCTCTCCGCGCAATGCCTGGTTCCAGTCGGCGTGGAGGTCCTGATACAGATAGTTGGTGCCGCCCATGTGGCGGTCGGCGAAGCGGTTGCCGTCGCCGTTCAGGCCGGCGTAGTTGGCCTCTCCCGCGTCGATGTAGCTGCAATCATCGTTGCCCAAGCCGTCGCCCCGCTCCGACCTCTCGTTGGCATCGCCGATGAGCGGCAGCTTCGGGCGAATGGCCGTCCGCGAGACGGACTGGCGTGGATCGGGGAAAGTGTCGTCACCGAACGTGCCGTCGTCGTGGATCGAATAGCTCGAAGCCGACCAGGCCGGCAGGTAAACCCGGTAATGCCCGCTGTTGGGCCCCTGGAAGGCGCTGGCCCGGCAAACGAAATAATCCTCCCATCTGTCGCGGTCGAGATTGCGCTGCACCGGGAAGCTGGCCGGCTCGCCGTCCGCCGGATCGAGAATAGGCCGGTTCAGGTCGAACACGTGCTCCCGGTAGACAAAACGCCAGAGCGGCTCGCACCAGCCGTACTTGAGCGTCTCGTCCTCCTTATCGGGCTCGTATTCCGCCGGCGGGAGCATGTCCTTATTCTGGTTCTCGTAAGAGGCCAGGGCGATCCCGAACTCCTTCAGCCGCGCGAGGCAGTGGACGCCCTTGGCCTGGTCCCGCGCCCGCCCGAGCGACGGCATCATAATGGAGATCAACAGGCTGATAATCGCCACCACCACGAGCATCTCCACAAGGGTGAACGCTCGTCGGTGGGTTGTGTCAGTGAACCGGTGCATAATCGTCCGCCCGGCACGGAAAACCTAAATGCGCATGAGTCCTTCCCCGACGGACATCTTCCCGTCCGCCGGGACCGACCTCTCCTGGGAATCATAGCACCTTCATCAGCCCGAATCAAAGGCGGACATCCGCCCCGCGTACCGTGGGGTTATCGAACCACGAACCGCGACCGTAAGGAAGCGTAACCGAACCGCGACCGTAAGGAAGCGTTCTTAAACTGTGAGTTCATCTGTTGCTTTCCCTCAGACACACGCGCTGACTGGTCTTACGTTCACAGCGATGTTTTAGTAACAACTTCCGAGTTGCGAGCGGCGTTGACGCTCCGCCCTGCCCGCGCTAGCTTGGCTGGTTACGACCGATGAATCCCTCGCACATGAAGGAGGCTGCTCGTGGGTATGGCATCCGGTTCGGTATCGTTTCAGCGTTATTTCATCTCCGGGGCCGGGCCCGCGGACGTCACCGACGCCTTCGTCAAAGCGGTCAACGACAACGCCTTCGGGCGCTACGGCTCGGTGTCAGCCGACGGCACCGAAGTCGGCTGGATCACGCCGCGACATCTGTTCGACACCAACATCACCGCCGAGCACATCGCCGTCGGCCGCTTCGTCAGTCTGGCCATGCGCGTGGACCGCAACACCGTCCCCTCCACCGTGCTCAAAAGCTACATTCGGGTCGAAGAGGACGCGGCGTTGGAAGCGAACGGTCGCGAGTTTCTTAGCAAGGCCGAACGGGCCAAAGCCCGTGAAGCCGCCCAACTTCGCGCCGAGCGCGAAGCCAAAAGCGGCGCCTTCCGCCGCATGTCCGCCTATCCGCTGCTCATCGATCTGGACCGACAGACGGTCTACTTCGGCAACTTGGGGGCCGGGGTGAGCGACAAGATGATGGCACTGTTCCTGGACACCTTCGACTGCGCCCTCGAACCGGCGTCCGCCGACCGCTTGGCCTTTCGCCTCGTGCAAGGTGCCGGCGGCGCTGACGGCCTCGAACACTCCAGGCCGTTCCACCTGATTCGCGAACCCCACGGCTACGAAGGGGCGCCCGGCGACTTCGACACCGGCGACCGCGGCTTTCTCGGCAAGGAGTTCCTGACTTGGCTGTGGTTCAAGATCGACGCCGACGATTCCGCGCTGCGGGTCAAGAGCGGCGACGAGGTTTCGGTGATGATCGACCGGGTCCTGCGGCTGGAGTGTGACTTCGCCATGACCGGCACCGACGTGATCACCGCGGACGGCCCCACCAGCCTGCCCGAAGCCAAGGCCGCCCTCACCATCGGTAAGCAGCCCACCAAGATGGGCCTGGTCTTCGGCGGCCGCACCGGTGAGTTCTCGCTGGTGCTCGACGGGCGGCGCATGACCGTCTCCGGCATGGTGCTGCCCCCGAGCAACAATGGGGACGGGCAAGACCTCCGCGCCCGGCGCGAACGGCGCTTCGAGCAGATCGCCGACGCCGTGGAACTGCTGGACGTGCTGTACGAACTCTTCCTGCGGCGCCGGACGGCGGGCACCTGGAGCCGCGAACTCGGCCGGATGCGCGCCTGGGTCGCCAACGGCAAACCGTCTCCTCACGCCCGCGCCGCCTCGGCGTGAGGAAA
>JAUWNF010000673.1 GCA_030612785.1 Phycisphaerales bacterium | reverse complement strand
GGCCGGCGGGCTGGGTACCACGCCGTTGCCGGACGGCATCGTGCAACTATACCGCGACAACGGACGCGACGGGCTGGCCTTCCTGGTGCGGCAACATATCGAGTACGTGCCCATCGGCCAGGAAATCGTGCTCAACCTGGGTCGCGACCCCGAGGTGATCCACGAGCACATTCGCCTGCGGAGTTGGCGCGATGCCTTCTGGTTCCACCGCCGCAACGTCAACGTCTATTACAGCCCGGACCAAGGCCATCGCATCGAGATCAACGACCAAGTCGCCGGGTGGGACGATCACCACAAATGGGTCGAGCGCATCCGCAATTACCGCGACAAGCCCATCGAGGTGGAGGTCCGCCGGACCTTCCCGGGCCAGGTGGTCTTCCGCAGCCGGCTCAATCCGAAACTGTATGATTACCGCACTCCGCAGTTCACGGCGCAGATCAAGCCCGGCGAGAAGAAGGAGTTGGCCTACCACCTGATCAACCGCCAGGGATACAATAAGAAGCAGGATCACGTCACCCTCGAGGAGGGTGACTGAGGAGCGTCGGGCGGGTGCCCCATCGCTTCAGCGGTGGGGGAGATCACCGGCGGGTGCCCCATCGCTTCAGCGGTTATGCCATCATCAGGGAACCAGCGCAAGGGCCGGCGCGGGATGGAGCGGAACGAAGTGCAACCCGAGCAGGCTCGGCCAGTGTGGTGGCGGACGGCAATCGCAGCGCTTGGCCTGTCCTTGCGACGCAGCATGGCACGCCGATGTTGAACCCGCCCGTGTTCCGCAGACCGACCGTCTGCCGGGACAACCGCCTGACCTCCTTGAAATCGTCGGCGCGCTCACGTCGGTCAGAGACTCGAACACCTCGGCGACCTTGGTCGCCACCTCCTTCATCAACGCTTCATCCATTGAGCTTCTCCCTCGGCGGCCTCGCCGCCTGCCCCTGCCATGATCCTGACGTGGTGGGTGGATGTAGTAGAATCCGTTACACTCAGTTTTGTCACTTGGCCGGTGGTGGAGTGTCTGGTCTCAATGGCCCGTCAGAAGGTTATACACCTGAGTTCAGATTCTGGTCGGTCGATTATCAGATTCATGCACATTTTTCTGACTCTCGCCACCGCTTGATCCCGGATGGAGACGGTCCATCCCTCGATTCCTCTGTGAGGGTTGTACGGATCGCTGCCGCCTTTTGGTAAGAGAAACTCGGGCGGTCAAAACCAGTTGTCTTGGATTTAGACTTGGCGGCACGCGAACTCGCCGCCGTGGGGCTCATTGCTGCCACCAAGGACCGTATCGGCCATCGCAGGAACTCTTTGCAGAAAAGAGGCCGGTGCTGCGTTCCCGGATCGGGTCAAGTTCGGTTGGGCCGGCGCCGGGGGGCGATTTCGGAGCCCCTACCCCAAGATCCAGCGCCCCAAGTCCAGAGAATCAGAGCTACCCCCCTGAACAGCGAAACCCGATTCTCTGCACCCGCAACGTTCATTCAACTGAGCGTGGCGGCAGCGTGCGGAATTCTCTCGCGAGGACTTCGAACAGTGGATTGTGCTTACGCGGCACTTGCGGTTTCTCACCGGCTTCGACGGCCTTCCAGTACCCCCAGCCGAGCCCGCCTGTTCCGCATTCGTAGTCCATCCCGTCCCACGTATCCTCACGGTAAGCGTAGAACGCCCAATGCCAGCCCCGCTCGTTGAAGATGTCGATCAGGTCGGACAGGTACGCCGCCGCACCGTCGGCACGGCGATCGCATCCAAACTCACCCACGATGATTCGGCCGGGCCGCACCTTCCACCGCCGGGCCCACTGAACAACAGGGTTCAGAAAGCGACGCAGTCCTGCCCGATTCCATTGAATCGCTTTTCCCCCCGCACCCACGGCGACTTTGCCTGGGTATTTGTAGCGGTCGTTGTTGACGCGCTTACAGGTAAACGCGAACGGCTCGTACATGTGAACCGCATAGAGGATCGCCGGTGCGTTCACCGGCTCCAGATAGTGGAACCCGCAGGGCATCGCGTAGTGCCCGAC
>JAUWNF010000066.1 GCA_030612785.1 Phycisphaerales bacterium | reverse complement strand
GAGGGGTATGTCTGCACCTAGCCGGCCGTCGAGTGTGAGGGCGACCTCGTATGCGACCCGAACACCGGCGAATGCGTCGAAGCGCCGCCGGAGTGCTTTGAGGACACCGAGTGCGACGACGCCAACGTGTGCACGGACGACACGTGCAACGATGACGGTGTCTGTGAGCACGCCAACCACACCGCCGATTGCGACGACGCCAATCCCTGCACTGAGGACGACGTCTGTGTTGACGGCGCCTGCACCGGAACGGCCGTCGTCTGTTCGAATGGTCTCGTGTGCGACCCCGCGACCGGCGGCTGCGTCGAGTGCCTTACTAACGACGATTGCGACCCAGGCGACGAATGCACGGGCAACGTGTGCGTCCCGGCCGGCCCGGTAGGGTTCGCCATCACCGGCTGCCCGACGGCAGACGCGGTTGTTGGGACTGTGCTAGCCTTTGGTGTGGAGAACGCATTCACGCCCGCGGGATTAGAGTGGTACGAGTGGACCGTTGCTACCAGCAGCAATGGGGCCGCCACGGCGACCTGGACGGTCGACGTCAGTAGCACGATCACGGTCAACCACTATGACTACGCCGACACCAACACCAACGGTGTGTGGGACGTTGGCGAAGATACCGCCTCGGAGACGGCGGATTGCGTGGTTACCGTCACCGTGGCAACTAACCTGACCGTGAGCGCCGGTTCCGACGTTACCTACAACGATGCTGCCCCAGCCCAGGGTGGCGTATCGAACCGCCCGGGTGGGGGTGTGGCCCCCGCTCCGCTGAACCCGGTGTCGGGCGCCCGTACGGACCTGTTTGCTACGCTCAGCGACCCCGCATATGACAACTCCGAGCTTACCTTGCTGTGGGAATGCACCGGCGCCCCCACGGGCATGGACCTGGGCGACGTGACCATCAACCAGCCTACTGAGGTGGGTACGGACATCAGCATCCAGCCCAATGCGTCGATTTTGCTCACCCGGCTGGCCGCCTCGGGCGCGGAAAACACCGCGAGTAACTTCGTGGCACCGGGCGTCTATTCGTTCCGCGTGACCGCGGCGAACCCCGACGGTGCGACCGCCAACGACGAGGTGAACGTTACTATCACCGCTCAGGTGGGTACGGCCGACGGCCAGAAGTACGTGGCGGACGATCCTGGCGGATCGACGGCCGGCGTGGCCCTGCCCAACGGCTCGATTACGCACCGCGTGATCGCCCCCAATTCGATTGACCTGGCTTTCCTGGGTTTGTTCCCGACGGACGGGACGTTCCAGCTCCAGCTCCAGGACATCAACGGCGGGGCCAACGGCGACGTGGTCCTGCCGAGCACGGTCATTACCGGGGCGCAGGCCGTGCAGAATTTCACCGTGGCCGTCTCCAGCCCGCACATCGACTTCTATGACTTGCAGGCGAACTACCTGAGCAACCAGGGCGACGACGTGTTCGGTGACCTCACCGACCCGACCGCAGGTGGCGATTCGGCGAACCTCCGGATTATCACGACGACCAGCCCGCTGCCGGCCAGCATCCGCGGCGATCGGCTGGGTACCGCCCAAGCCGATGTCACTCCGACCCGGATTGTCCATTCGGCGATCCAGGCAGCCGCGGCAGTCGGTGACAACCTGGCCACGTCGTGGTCCGGCATCGTCTACGGAGCCGGGGATGCGGACGGTGACGGTCGGGATGACCTCTATGTCCTGAGAGGTGCGGGTGTGGACCGTGTCGTGATCCACGCCGGCTGGACTACCGCGGATCCGACGGTGACGGCGAACAGCCCGTGGAACAACAGCAAGACCAACGACGGCGACCTCATCGACGAAGATACCCGCAGCCAGACGCTCACGTTGAATCTCGCCAACTGCGGCTTCGTGGCGTACGATGACGCGGTCTCTATGGCGGTGGCGGACTTCAGCGGGGATGGCTATCCGGACGTCGCGGTCGGCGACCCCAATGCCGACTGCACTGGCGCCGGCAACACTCTCGAGGGCGGTGTGGCGGTTTGGAACCACCGTGGCGCACTCCAGCAGACCTTCAACACGGCCAACGGCGGGACGTTCTACGACGCCGTGTCCAGCCTTCAGTTCCGTGGTGAGGACGCTGCCGGTAGCGAAACCTTCGGGTACAGCCTGGCGGCCGGCGATGTCGCCGGTGGTGCGGAACCAGACCTGATTATCGGGCAGCCGGGGATCCACACGGCACCGACGGGTGGTCTGGCGAATAGCGGCATGGTCCACATCGTGTGGGGTGGCGCATGGACGACCAGAACGTGCACTCCGACCGCGGGAGGCGATCAACGGCTATACAACGTTCTCGCCTCCGCTACTGCGAACGATTATTTCGGTCTCGACGTGGCCGTTGCCGAGGTCAATGGCTCCGGCGCCGCGGACACCATCATTGGTATCCCGGGTGAGGACGTAGGCGGTGCCGAGTCCGGTATGGTCTGGATCGTCAACGGCGGTCAGGGTAACGGCAACATCACCACGCCGTCGACCCGGTATGACGGCGATGCCGCCAACTTGATGTTGGGACGGCGGGTTGCCGGCGGTGACATGACCGGCGATGGCAAGGCCGAAGTGATCATGTCGTGCCACGGTGCGGCCGTCGCGGCCGATGCTTCCGGCCGCGTCATCATCGCCCGCACGGGTACGGACCTGACCGGGGCCATCACCGCGTTCCCGTCCATGACCGGAGCGAGCGGCACGGCCAACCTCGGAACGAAGCTCTACGTCGAGGACTGGAACGGCGATGCCCTTATGGACCTGTTCATGATGCAGCCCGGCGCCGTCGTCGCTGCTGCTGACGTCACCAACGAGATCCGGGTCATCAACGGCAATGCGACGTTGTCGACCTCGCTGAGCCATTCAATCGAGATCACGGACATCGACCTGGGTCGCGTCGGAACGACCCCGCCGGTGGTCGCCGGCTCCTGGGCCGTTCAGCCCGGTGTGGGGCTGCAGTTGACGGACGCCGATGCGATGATCGTCATGGACGTTAACTACGACGAGACGCTGGACCTCGTGTACACGGCGGGTCTGGCGGCCGATGGCACGGGTGTGGGCAACGATATGGCCTATGCAATCCTGGTGCCTGAGGACTAGTCCGACTTCGTAGGACGTTCTAGGGAGTAGTTTCTTTGGATAAAAGGGGGCCCGGCGGTGCTGGAATGGCACTGCCGGGCCCTTCTCTACAGGGGTTGTCGGTTTAGTCATTCGTGACGGTTTCAGATGTAGCGTCACCCCTTGTGGGTGGCGAAAAACGCAGATGCGCCGCCCACAAGGAGCGACGCTACAGACTAAACCGACAGCCCCTATATCACTGAGTGAAATCGTGGGGCAGGAAGATTGGAGGCAAGTTCCGTGATGCTTACAGTATTGGTCAGCGGTTGGATGTTGCTCTTGCCGGGGGTCGGGCCAGGACAGCCCGCCGCGGATTCGACCGAGCGTGACTCGATCGCTACGGCGTTGGGCCGGACGATTACACAACAGGACCTCGAACGCTGCGTCGAGGACTTCGCGGCGCTGGACGCAGTTGGGCTGTGCTGGTGGGCGCCGGAGGCGAAGTCGTCCGAGGAGGCCTTCAAGCGGAAGCTTGTGCGGATCAAGATGACTGACTGGCTGCTACTGAAGATCGAGGCCGATCACGCGCAGGTGCCGGTGATCGAGGCCTCGGAGGCCGGGGCGTTTCTGGCCGAGCAGGGTATTGACCAGGCGAAGCTGGCGGAACTGGCCGGGAGACATTCCCTGACGCCCGAGCGGATGCTCTCGGCCGTCGGAGACCTGCTGCGCATCCGGCGGAGTGCCCAGGGCAACCGCGCCAAGGCGCACGAGCGCACGCAAGAGGAAATCGTTCTGTTGGGGCAAAAGTGTTTCGAAACGGTCGAGATTGAAGCGTGCGTGTTCGATGCCTCGCGGCTGCTGGATCCGAACGAGGCCGTCAGCGAGGCGGAGGCCCGCGAGCAGTATGAGCGGTACAAGCAGGTCGAACAGCGGAAGTCCCCGGATGGATTCGGCTATGCCCAGTCGTGGAGTGTGGTGGTAGAGTCCATCGCTCTGGACCTCTACGATGCGGCGGGTGACTTGGAGGTCACTCCCCAGGAAGTGCGCGCTTATTACGACGCCCACTCGACGCGATTCCGTTCCGCGGACGGTCAGGGTGTGCCGTCGTTTGAAGAGGTCTCCGACGATGCAGAACTGGCCGCCAAAGTCGCCAAGTCCCGGACGGCGTGTTGCGCCGCCATGCGCCAGGCGATTGACGAGTTGAGAGGCCCCTGGGAGTCCGTGCCCGTGGGTGCCGACGGGTTCAAAGATGCGCCCCCGGCAACTCGAACGGCCGAGTATTTCAAATCCGCCGCCAGACGCCTCGAGGAAAAGACGGGGCTTCCATTTACCTACGCGCGGAGCGGCTGGATTAACCACCTGGACCTCAGTTCCGCCGGTGACCTGGGCCGCTCGTTTCGCCTGAACAGCGCAGGCAAGCGCGTTTGGTTTAAGCATATTCCCGGACAGGTGCGGGGCCTGGTGCGGGCGGACGACCCGGCGGCAGAGTTCGCCCTGGGGCTCTTCGAGCCCAGCAATGAGTATGCCTTCACCATGGGTGCGGGCGAACCGGAGATCCTGTTTGTTTACCGGATCGTCGACGCCAGAGACGTCGCCGTCCCCACTTTCGAGGCGGCGAAGAACCTGGCGGCGGCCGACGTTCGGATAGTCAAGGCGGTCGAGCGTACGAAGGCGCGGTTGGCCAAACTTGCCGAGCGTGCCGAGAAAGTGGGTCTTGCGGCCGCGTGGACTGCCGACGCGAGTTTGTTGAAGGATTATGGGGATGCGAGCACACCGTTCAGACCGCAGGCGTTCCCGTGCTACGATTTACTCAACCCCGCAATGGCGGCCAGAGTCGGGCGGCTCGTCGTGCCGACGACGCTGCCGAATATCGGCAGCCGATCGGGCTTCCTCAGCGCCTGCTTTGATCTCGAACCGCGCACCAAGGCAGACGATCCGCGCCCCATACTCACCTACGAGCTGCGTCGAGAGCGGAAGATCGTGGTTGCCGAACTGCTCGGGCGGCAGGTCCCCCCTCCCGAGGAGTACAAGCAGTATCGGTCCACGCTACGCGAGCGGTTGAGTGCCATGGACGCAGCCATGGCCGACGTCACCTGGTACCACCCCATAAGTATCCGTGGCCGCACGCGCCTGGAGGTGCCCGGCTCGCCTACCCGGATTCCAACCCTAGACGAGCGAATCGGTGCGCTGCGGCGCGAGCGGGCGGCGGGTGGCCAGGGGTAACGCCAGCAGCGCGCGAATTGGGTGGCATGGGCAAGGACCGCCCTGGTTGACGTCTCCGAAGCCGATACACGTTTCGAGGCGGTCCTTGCCCGTGGTCATCTCGTCGGCTGACGCACGGGCAAGCTCCATCTTGGCGCGGGCATCGGATGACAGCAGGTTGTGGGAGCAATGCTTCGAAAGGGGACTGGCCTCACTCGCTTGCCCATGCCACCCAGCGCAGGCGGTCGCCGAGCTTATCCCGGCCATCCGTCGCGTTTCTTGGCGAACCACTTCTTCAGGGCGGCCAGAGGGCGGGTGTTGAGCACGTCGGCGGGGGTGACGCCTCCACGGCGGGCGGTCAAGACGCCGTAGCGCATCTGATCCAGCCCGGCGGTGGAGTGCGCGTCGGTGACGATGATGAGCTTGACGCCGGCGTCCACCGCCTGGCGCAGGTGCGTGTCCTTCAGGTCCAGACGCTGCCACGAGGCGTTGAGTTCGAGCGCGGTGTGGTTGGCGGCGGCGGCCTCGGCGATTCGAGCGATGTCGATGTCCATCGGGGGACGTTCGTTAATCATCCGACCGGTGGGGTGTCCGATGGCCGTCACCTGGGGGTTGGCGATGGCGGCCAGGGTGCGCTCGGTGGGGGTGGGTTTGCCCTGGCGCGTGCGCATCCCCGAGTGGATGCTGGCCACCACGAAGTCGCACTGGGCCAGCACCTCGTCAGGATAATCGAGCGAACCGTCGGGCAGGATGTCGCACTCGGTGCCGGCCAGGATTTCCACGCCCTTGACCCGCCGGTTGGCGGCACGGACGTCCTTGAGGTGTTGGAGTTGCCGCGCGATGCTCAGCCCGTTGGCAATGGTGCTGCTCTTGGAATGGTCGCAGATGGCGATGTATTTGTAGCCGCGCCGGCGGGCGGCGCCGGCCATTTCCTCGATGGTGTCGGCGCCGTCGCTGGCCACCGTGTGCACGTGCAGGTCGCCGCGGAGGTCGTCGAGGGTGAGCAGCTTGCGTCGGGCCAACTCGGGGTCGAACTCGCCGCGATCCTCGCGCAGCTCGGGTGGGGGACAGGGCAGACCGAGCCCGGCGTAGATGTCCTCCTCGCGCGCCCCGGCCAGCACGGTCTCACCGTTGAACAGACCGTACTCGTTGAGCCGCAGCTTCTTCTTCACCGCGAGTTCGCGCAGGCGGACGTTGTGCTCCTTGGAGCCGGTGAAGTACTGCAAGGCCGCCCCGAACGACCCCGCGGGCACCACGCGCAGGTCGATCTGCAACTCGTTTCCGTCGCGGGTGACGACCGTCACGGAGCCTTTGGTTTCGCCGGAGGCCAACACGCGTGTAACCTGCGGGAAGTTGACGAAGTGCTGGATGATGGTCTTGCCGTTTTCACCCTGGCAGAGGATGTCCACATCTCCGATGGTCTCGGCCCCACGGCGGATGGAACCGGCTAATGACGCGGCTTGGACTCCGTCGATTTCGCGCACCTGTTCGAGCAGGTCCTCCGCGATCGGTAGGGCGACACCGAGCCGCGTCCGTCCACCGGAGGCGGCGAGAAACTCGATTCCCGCGGCGATTTTCTCGACGCTTTTCTTTCCGAGCCCGGGCAACTCAGCCAAGCGCCCGTCGTCGACGGCGGCCTTGAGGTCGTCGATTGAAGCGACCCCGAGTTCGTTGTGGGCCAGAGCGACGGTCTTGGGGCCCATACCGGGGATGCGCAGGAGGTCGGGCAGGCCTGGGGGCAGTTTGGCCTCCAGTTCCTCCAGCAGAGCGATCTTGCCGCTGCTGAGGTATTCCTCGATCTTGGCGACGGTGCCCTTGCCGACGCCGGGGAGTTCGGCGAGTCGCCGTTGCTGGGCGAGTTCCGCCGCGTCTTCGGTAAGGTCGTTGATCGTGCGGGCCACACGGCGGTAGCTGTTGATACGAAAGCGGTCCTGGCCGCTGATCTCCAGCAGGTCGGCGATCCGATCGAAGATGCGGGCGAGTTCGGCGTTGCTCATGGACATTGCGGCGGCCGCGCTGGTACTCAGCGACGATTGAGACGGAGTCCTGCTCTGGTCGTGTCAGTTCTTGCCGTCCCAGTCGAAGTCCTTCAAGACCCCTGTGATCTTTCCGCCTTCGTCCCAGAACTTCTTCCAGAGGGACTTGGCTATCTCCTTGACGTATTCGGGATTGTCGTCCACGTCGCCGTCTTCGTTGGTACGGAGCTTGTGACTCATACTGAGGATGCGCGTGTACTTCGGGCCTGCCTTGAAGGCGCTCTTCTCGCCAAACGAGAACCCTGCTTTCTTGATAGCCTTGAGCAGGCGAATTCTCAATGTGGGTTCAGAGACCGGGCCAACCTCAAGCGTCAGGCGGAGGCGGCCACTCCTCTTTCCGTACTGGTACCAACACATGACGGCGACCGGTTGGGGCAAGAAGGGCCAACTTGAGAAGCTCCCTGCGCGTTGGTGATCGCCCATCTGCCGGGGAAGGAACCATACCAAGCCCCGCCGACGCACGACGAACTCACAGTCAACCAAGGTGGGCGCCGCTTCTTCACACGCATCAAGGACCTGCGAGGACGCCCCATACTCGACGATCAGGTCAATCGCTTCGTGATGCTTGCGATAGATCGTCTTGCACAGATCGATCAGTTCGTCATCCTGCATGGTGAGCCTCCGCAGAGTGTCCAGGTAGTGGTTGAGGAAAACGCTGGCGCCGCCTGGGATGCGGGCCGCATTCTGCTCGATGATGCGTTCGGCCAGTTCGAGAACTTGAACGTGGCTCAACGGGATGAAGCCTGCCTCTTGACCCTCATCGGATGGGTCTTCGCCTTCCATCGTCAGGAGCACGGGAACGACCTGCGCCCGAGGCATATCTGCCTTCACGGCTTGGAGGTACTGGGCTAGCGCACCTTTCTTCTCTTTGCTGCCGATCTTGTTCTCGATCAACAGGCACCAGCCGTTGGAATGGCTTCGCGCCACGATATCGATGTGCTGCCACTCTCGGAGAACCTCGACATCGTTGAAGTTCATCAGCTCGATCTGGGCCGGGGTGAGTGTGACGTCGGCGTCCTCGTTTTCCATGAGCAGCCGGGAAAGGAAGCGACGGAGGAAGGTAGCTCCCAGGCCGTGGGTTGCGTCGGGCGTCAGCAGCCACGCCAGCACGTTGCTGTGGCGGATTTCGGCTTTCTCTATCCTGAGCACGCGAAACAGGTTGAAAGTCGCAAGACGGGCGTTAAGCGACTCAAGCTCCTGGTTGTCCACGAGGAAAGAGTTGAGTTGGTGCTGCCTGTCCGTGTCCATTGCTCGCGTTATCAGGTTCTCCGCGTGCATAAACCTTCACGCTTCAACGTTTCCCGGTGGACGCACGTCGAGGAAGACGGAAGGAACTGACCCCAACGGGATTCGAACCCGTGTTGCCGGCTTGAAAAGCCGGTGTCCTAGGCCTCTAGACGATGGGGCCGCGGGTCCGCCGACCTCGGCGAAACCCAATTCGACGAATTATATGGCGATGCAGAATTTGAGCAAGACCGACGCTGCTCAAGCCTGCTGTGGGGATCAGCATAGTGGGTGGGATTGGGTGGCACAGACTCTGGATCGATTTCGACCGAAGGGTGTGAGTCACTCCGCCTGCTGCTGCTCTACAGCGACGCTCGCAGAGCCCTCAAAGCGGCGGAGGCACTCGGGCTTGAAACGCTGGCGTTCGAAGCCCAGCTTGTCGTAGGGCACGCCTTGGGCAAAGGCGAGGAGTTGGAAGTAGTAGACCGGCGGCGTGTGGAAGTCCTCACCGAATTGTTTGGAGACCTTCATCTGGCCATGGTCGAACTGGCCGAAACAGGTCGGGCAGATCATGCCCAGGATGTCCGCCTGCACGTCGTTCACCGTGCTCAGCAAGTCGCGCATCATGTTGGACGGGATTTCATCCGTCTGACAGGCTTTGCCGCAGCAGAGGTACCAGTTGCGGGGGCGCACCGGCGTGGCGCCCAGGGCGGTCACCAGGTTCTCCATCACCGTGGGGTTGTCGGGGTCGTCCACCTGCATGATGCGGCTGGGTTTCAAGAGGTGGCAACCGTAATGGATCGCCACCTTTAGACCTTCCAGTGGGCGCACCACGGAGTCGCGCACCGCATCATAGCCGGCCTCGTCACGCACGACCGTCGCAATGTGCCTTACCCGGCTGGTCCCGCGGTACTCCCGCCCGATTCTCTTGAGGCGCTCATTCACTTTGGCCCGCAGGGTCTCGTCCTGGAGCAGGTGGTATGTTTCTGAGAGGGTAGCGGTGCAGCCCGAGCAGTTCGTGAAGACGTCCAGTCCCAAGTCTTCGGCCAAGGTGAGGTTGCGGGCCGCCACCGCCAGCCAGGAGACCTTGTCCTTGGATTTGAAGTAGATCGGGTCGGGACAGCAGGACGCCCCCTCGAGATCGACGATCTCGATGCCCAGCTTGGGCATGGTGTGCCGGATGGCGAACTCCATTGCGGGATGCCGCACCGGGATCAGGCAGCCGGGAAAGAATGCGAAGCGATTCAACCCGTTTCTCCTTTGTCCGCGTCCGCGCGGGCTGAAGCCCGCGGCTCGGTTTCTCCAGGCTCGATGAGCTTGCGGATTTCGTCCATCGGGACCTCAGGGAGCGGCGGCAAGCCGAACCGCTCGCGCTGCCGGGTGACCGCCTCGCTCAGCGGCGTGGTGCGTCCGGTGGTCTCAAACGTCTTGATGATCTTGTCCACGGCTTTCGGGTAGATGTCCCGGTCCGCCAGCATGTTCTTCAGCGAGATGATTACCTCGACCGGTTTGACTTCCTGGGGACAGCGCTCGTGACAGTTGTAGCAATTGGTGCATTGCCAGAGGATGGAATCGTCTTTGAGCAGTTCCTCCCCAAGACCGTACAGAACCTTCAACATGATCTCGCGAGGGTTGAACCCGTCGCCGTACGTCGTCGCCGGGCAATCGCCGACGCAGGCGCCGCACTGGTAGCAGAAGCTCGCCAGGTTGCCCTCGACCTTCCGGGCCAACTCCCTCCGAAAGTCGAAGTCGACGCGCACGATATCGTCTTTGTCAACAGGCGCCTTGGGCATCAGGGTTGCTCCATAAAACTATCAGTTGTCAGTTGTCAGTAGCGGCCGGCGTCCCCGCCGGCCGTTCGGCCTGCGAGACGCAGGCCGCTACTCAAAGCTAAGAGCTGACAGTTTCTTTCTTCTTCAGATGCCGGATGCTGTTGGAGCGGCACTTGGGGCAGGAGCGTTCCTTGTCCTCCCCCTTCTCCACCTGCTCGGTGTACTCGTGCCCGCACATCATGCATCGAAAAGTCTCCACGGTTGTAGTCGCCATCGCATTCTCCAATCCGAGACACGACCGTTAGGGAGAGTTTCTACAACTTCCGCGGCGCCGGGCCCCAAACGCTCCCTTACGGTTGCGGCTCGGTGATTCACTTCGCTTCCACCGCGGCCACCTCTTTCTTCTTGGCAGCTTTCTTGGGTTTTGGTTTCAGGGCTTTGCGGCCGTGCTCGATTTCCTCCATGGTCACGGTCTTGCGCAGCTCCTCCATCTGATTCATCACCTGGGCGAACTTCTGTCCCTCGGCGGCGCTGATCCATTCCAACTGCAGGCGCTCC
>JAUWNF010000527.1 GCA_030612785.1 Phycisphaerales bacterium | reverse complement strand
TGTCGATCGTACCGAGCTCCCGAGGCGCGTCGCGATCGTCTATGTCCGACACCTTGAAGGTCTCGTCGGACAGAGTCCACAAGCGTTCATCCACTACGCCGGCGCGGCGAACTAGCCCGCGATGTTCGAGGTGACCACGCTCGCGCAAGGCGTCGGGAAACAGGTCGATCATCTGCAGAGCGTCGATGTAACCCAGGTCCTCGTCGTAATCGACGTAGCTAAAGGGCACCAGAATGAGCCCTTCGTCCTCCAGCACGTTCAGGGCCTTCTCATCAAACGTCGCCTCGGACCAGCCGTAGTCGTCACGTTGGCCAAGCTCGATTCGCGAGAGCTGTCGCGGGCGGGCGGGATTGGAGACGTCGTAGAGCGAAACGGCCGGGCGAGAACCCCACTCGTCGGCGAAGCCCACGCCGACCAACCGCTCGCCCAGGGGTACCAGGTGGGTGCTGTAACCCGGCACTTGCAGTTCGCCCGCAACCAGCGGTTCGTCCGGAACGGACAGGTCGAGCACAAACAGCGGGTCCACGATCCTGAACGTCACCGCGTAGGCCCGCGGACCGTCGAACCGCACCGCCCGGAGACTTTCGTTACTGATGATCGGCAACCGTGCCAGGCGCGTAACGTTGTCCGGATCAGTAACGTCGTAGACGTATAGGACCACCGACCAGATCAGCGGATACTGCCTGGGGAACTCCTCGGTGACAATGCGGAATACTGCGTTGTACTCGTCCATAAAGAACCGGTTGCGGATGATTCCCGGCACCCGGAATTGATCGCGCAGTTGGATATCGCCCTGCGCATCGGAGATGTCCACGTAGCTCACTAAGGTGGTCTCCGTCATGGTGAGATCGCCGCCGGCCACGAACATCGCGTTCTGGGTGGATACCTGGATCTCGAAGGAATCGCCGTAGAAGACTTCCTGGTCCTGCCGGTACGGCTGAGCGGGATCGGCAATGTTAATGGACACGACAAAAGCCCGCGGCGCGGTGTACTGGGGGAGGGGATCGGCGTGTTCCTTGGGGACTCCGACGCCGTTCGTGCTGACGTCGCCGTTGGTGCCCACGTCGTCCTCCGGAATGGAGGGGAAGTACTCGGTGGGAAAGTTGCCGGCCACGTAGATTACATCGCCCACGCGCCGGGTGGCGCTGGCGAACCCGTCGAAGTCGAACTCGGCGACGATGCTCGGGTTCTGCTTGTCCGCGACGTCAACCACGGTGAGGCGGCTGCCTTCATATTCAGGAGTGACCACGGCGTCGACCATCGCGTTTTCGGAGAAGCCCACCGGCTCGCTGGCGCACCAGAAGAAGTCGGCCGAGGACAGGATGAAGGCGTGATTGTCGCGGACGAACAGCTCGACCGCCCGGCCTTGCATGGTCACCCCCCCGGCCATTAGCGGACGTTCGATGGTGCGCGCGTCGATGATGCGCAACCCGGTCCAGCGGTTGGCCAGGTAGAAGTATCCGTCCACGAACTTGACGATGTCGGCCTCTTCGATCTCGCGGGCGAGAGCCTCGGTCGTATCGTCGGGCGACGGTTCGTCAGGCTGAGGGCTTGGCCCACCTGTCCCACCGCCGGGAGTCGCCGCGCCACAGCCGATCAGCGCGACCGGGATCGTCAGCGCGAACACGCCGACGGCGCACAGCAAGATCGCGAAGGAAAAACGCGCACGGAATCCAGTGTCGTTGAGGATCGACATGGCAAAGCCTCCTGTTGAACTGAACAGCTTGACCGCTGGTGTGCCATTATAGCGTCTCGCCAAGTGTCCGCCACGGTTTCGGCAATGCCCGCTCCCTCACGAGGCTGTCGATTTAATCTGTAGCGTCGCCCCTTGTGGGCGGCGCGGCCTCGTTTCTCGTCACCCACAAGGGGTGACGCTACATTGGGGACCACCGTGGACGATTAAATCGACAGCCTGTCACGGTCGCGGCTGGTATTGCCCGCGCCCGGAAGGAGCATTAAGCGCCGCAGGCGAATCGAGGAGTCAGGGGGCGGGGTCAGCGAACCGGGTGTGCGGGCATGAAGATCACCTGGCGAAGACAAACCATTCGTAGCAAGCATCCGTTCCACGTCGCCCGGGGTGGAGCGTCACTCGAAGGCAACGAAACGCAACGGGTGATCGTGCGGATCGAATG
Organism: Phycisphaerales bacterium; assembly: GCA_030612785.1. Taxonomy (GTDB): domain Bacteria; phylum Planctomycetota; class Phycisphaerae; order UBA1845; family UBA1845; genus JAAEQG01. The sequence continues at coordinate 1,094 of JAUWNF010000527.1, read as the reverse complement.
CGGCGGTATCACCGGACTGGGTGAAGCTACGCCCAGTCCGTACTACGGTCAATCGTGCGATTCGGCCGAAGCGACACTCGCGGAGGCGGCTCCGCTGCTGGGCGATGACCCGTTTCGTGTGGTGCCCGTTATGGACCGTCTACTGGACCGCTTCGGCGAGCAGACCTCCGCCTTGGCGGCGGTTGACGCGGCGCTACACGATTGGGTCGGCAAGAGGCTCAGCGTACCGGTGTGGCGCCTTTTGGGGCTGAACCCGGAATCGACGCCACACACTTCGTACACGATCGGCCTCACCGAGCCGGAGGAGCTGCCGGCGCGGCTGGCGGATGCCCAGGAATTTCAATCGCTCAAGTTAAAAGTGGGCACCGACCGCGACGAAGAGACACTCACGGTCGTTCGCAAACATGCGCCGCGGGTCGGTCTCCGCGTTGATGCGAACGGTGCCTGGTCGCCTGAAGAGGCGCCCGGCCGCATTGAAGCCCTCAGCCGTTTCAACCTTGAACTGGTCGAACAACCTATTGCGGCGGGGCAACTGGAAGCGCTCTCGGAGATCCGGCGGCATAGTCCGGTGCCAATCATCGCCGATGAGGACTGTGTGCGTGTTGCGGATGTAGCGCGGCTGGTTGGGGTGGTGGATGGCGTCAATGTGAAGCTTGCGAAGTGTGGCGGGATCCGCGAGGCGTTGACCACGGTGCGAGTTGCCCACCGACTGGGGTTGAAGGTGATGCTCGGGTGTATGATCGAGACCAGCCTGGGCATATCGGCGGCGGCGCAACTGGCGTCACTGGCGGACTACGTGGACTTGGACGGCCATCTGCTGTTGGCCGACGATCCGTTCGCGGGCCTCAAACTCGCCGCGGGCGTGGTGAAGCCCTCCCACGAGCCTGGCTTGGGCGTCGTCGAACGAACGACGGACGCAAACCGTATCCGGTGGATTTCGCCCAGCGAATGAGCGCGGAACCAAACGTTGATTCACCCGTAAGAACCCCAAATCGCCAGAAAAAGCGGCCCTGGCGCCCGCGCCAGAGGGGGCGATTTCACCGAAAACGGGGTTTCTACGAGAGAATCAACGTTACCTTGCGTCGTACCGGCCG
>JAUWNF010000321.1 GCA_030612785.1 Phycisphaerales bacterium | reverse complement strand
ACTTCCATGCTCTTCGGCCATGCCACCGGGCCCACGTAAACGTCACGGTCCGGGAGGCGTAACAGCACGTCGAAGGCAACGTGAAGCGGCAACGAGCGTAGCAAAGCAAAATCGATGGTAACGATGGTCTCCGTAGAGACTCTCGTGGAACGTGGGGACCATATTGGCTCGAGCCCGAGTGCCTGGTTGGCCAACTTGCGGAGGCGGGATGCAGGTGGAGCTCTCGACTCCTGATAAGCATGAAGGTACCAGATGCTGACTGCCTGCTTGATGAGCTTGGCCATGGCTGGATCATGGATCAGTTTGATTCGCGCCGGATCAAAGGGGGGCAGCACCTCGAGATCGGCAGTGACCACGATTTCCTTGCTCAAGAACGCACCGGAGTAGTCCCGCCAGTATGAGTTCTCCCCAGGGCGTAAGCGCCAGATCGGGTGCTCACCGGGGCGGAAGAGATTGTATCGCGCACGATACTCCAGTTGGTGCCGCCCTTGTGGAAGGTCGACCACCGACCTCTGATACGCATGAGGCTCCTCTATCGACCAGGAAGGCTCCGGTTCTTCATCGACCGGGTAATCCCGAATCATGGCCAGGGGTTGACCGTCGACCGAGAATGCGAAATCCATGCGCCAAAGAGGCAGCGACCGCACCCCGTCGTGAGAGAGTACGATGGTGACTGCGTCTCCGGAATGGGCCTTTAGGGGTTGTCGAATGGTGGCAATCAGCAGGGCCTCGAGTCGGCTGTAGAAACGCCCATGCTGCTCGGAGGTGAGCATATCTCTCTTGTCCCAGTGGCTTAGCAACTCAAGCCAGGTTCTCCGATCAATCGGTGTCGAAGACTTGTCCTGTTCGGCAAGGGCCGCCTCTATGAACCGCGTGCGCTGGTCGGGAGTGAGCGTGTCCCTCTTGTCCCAGCGGCGTAGCAGCTCGACCCAGGTCGTCCGGTTGATCGGCGTCGAGGATCTGTCCTGCTCAGTAAGGGCCATCTCGATAAACGCGTTGGCCTGGGCGGCGGATAGTGTACCGTTCCAGTCGCGCCGGTTCAGTTCGAAGAAGCATAGCCCGTCTCCTCTATGCAGTTTGTTTACCAGCCAGTCGAAAGGATAGTACCGATAGGGGTTGAACATGCGCGCATGTTGATAGGTTAGGTTGCCCAACATCAACGCGCTGACCAAGAGCGGTAGGACGCTGACAATCACTGGGAGCCAGCGTAGGCGATAGGCGCCGTAGATGATGCCGACGGGAGCGACACTCGAGCCGCACTCCGGGCAGCGCTCTGAGGTGAGCCCGGTCAGGTTGTAAGCACATTTCCTACAGTGTGGTACGTCACCCTCGCGTCGCCCACGGATGCCGTAAAGCAGCACGGCCAGCCCGGCGGCCCCGAGAAACACGAGCGGTGATAAGCTGAGGATCGTACTGGCGCCCAGCATGGCATGCGCTCCCGGTTGTTCCAGTCGCGAGTGCTTCTGGTCGGCGCGCTCATCCTCCCCTCCTCCGGAAACGGCGAAGAGTTCCTTCACCTATTTATAGGCGTGGACCAGGGCAAAGTCCAGCGCGCCGGCTGGGGGTGGGCTTGCTCAGGGTTGCAACCGGTGGTACGCGACTTATGATACCACCATGGCGGTACAGACCGACAAACGCGAAAAAACTCAAATGGTCACCACCAAATCGACAGCGGCGTTCAAGGCGGCTTGTCGCGTAATGCCCGGTGGGGTGAGCTCGCCCGTGCGCGCGTTTCGCGCGGTGGGGGGCACGCCGCGCGTGATCGCCAAGGGCAAGGGGGCGGTGCTCACCGACGTGGACGGTAACAGCTACATTGACTACGTCGGCTCGTGGGGGCCGCTGATCCTGGGGCACGCGGACGAACGTGTGGTGGCGGCCATCGATAAGGCGGCGGCCAAAGGCTGCTCCTTCGGCGCGCCCACCGAGGCCGAAACCCAGTTGGCGGAGTTGATCGTGGCCCGCGTCCCTTCGATCGAAATGGTGCGCTTCGTCAACTCGGGCACCGAAGCCGCGATGAGCGCGCTGCGGCTCGCGCGCGGACACACCGGGCGGAACAAGATCATCAAGTTCGAGGGCTGTTACCACGGACACAGCGACGCGTTGCTTGTGCAGGCCGGCTCCGGGGCGATGACTTTCGGGGCCCCGTCCTCGCCGGGCGTGCCCGCGGGCACGACCGCCGACACGCTGGTGCTGCCCTACAATGACTTGGACGCGGTCGAGGCGGTTCTGAAGACCCACGCCGCCCAGGTCGCCGCGGTGCTAATCGAACCGATTGCCGGGAATATGGGCTGCGTTCCGCCGAATACCGGTTATCTGGAGGGCTTGCGGCGATTGTGTACCGAAAACGAAGTAGTGCTCGTGTTCGACGAGGTTATGACCGGGTTTCGCGTGTCCCCGGGCGGTGCGCAGGAACTCTATGGCGTACAACCGGACCTGACCTGTCTGGGCAAAATTGTGGGCGGCGGATTGCCTCTGGCGGCCTACGGCGGGCGACGCGAGATCATGGAGAAGGTCTCGCCGCTGGGCGATGTTTATCAGGCCGGAACGCTCTCCGGCAATCCGTTGGCAACCGCGGCCGGTATCGCCACGTTGCAGGCATTGGCGGAAGATGATGCTTACGAAGCGCTGGAAGCGGCGGCCGCGAAGTTGGCGGAAGGGTTGCGCGCCGCGGCGGAAGCCGCCAAGGTGCCGACGTATCACCCGCGCGTCGGCAGCATGATGGGTACGTTCTTCAGCTCCGCACCGGTGACCGACCATGCGACGGCCGGTCGGTGCAATACCCGGGCTTACGCCGCGTTTTTCCACGCGATGTTGGACCGCGGTGTTTACTTGGCCCCGTCGCAGTTCGAGTGTCTGTTCGTCTCTTTGGCGCATACGGACGAGCAGATCGAGGAAACGATTGCGGCATCCGCCGAAGCGTTCGCGGCGGCCGCCGCTTGCCGGTAGCACTGTCCAGGAGAAAAAGGCATGTCCGAGCAACCGACCGAGAAAACTGAATCCGCGCGCACGCCGGTCGATACCGAGCGAATGGAACAACTGCAAGATTACTCCGCCGCCCTGCGAACCATCCGGGCGGCGCGCGGGGTGTTCCTGCTTATTCTGATTCTTTCACTGCTGTTGCACGCGGCGGGCTATTCCGCGGCGCGTTGGGGCGAAGTGCTGCGGCCGCTGCCGGAGATTCAGAAGCAGCTCGCCACCCCGACCAATGCACTAGGCGCCACCGTCACGCCCGACGCGGAGACGGCGGAGCACTTTTCCACGTGGTACTATTTCATCCAGTTGGGCCTTCCCACGGCGGAGTTTCTCGGGCAGGTTTCCTGCGGGTTGTTGACCTTGTCATTCCTCTTCGCCGCGTTGGTGTGCCTTTCGGGCGGCCTGGGAGGCGTGCGCGGCGCTATTTCCGCGTTCTTCTGGATGCTGGTGCTGCTGGCGCTGTTGTTCCCCTGGGGTCGATGGCTGGGCAGCACCGCGGGCGCCGAGCAGATACCCGGGGTGTACTACACGTTCGGGGAACTGGAGCAGCTACCTGCGGAATTTGGCAATTGGCTCGACGCAGTGCTTCACTACGTGCGGTATCTGGGCTATCCCTTGCTGGCCTTGTTGATCGCGCTTGCCAGCGACCGGCGCTTCTCTCGCGGGTACCGCTTGGTGCAGCGTCATCTGGAATCGCGGCTGAAGGTGAAGGCCGCCTAAATCCCGCATACGCCGGGGAGAAGATGGCTTTGCTGTGCCTGGTAAAGTAGCGTCACATTGGCTGGCCGCCGGCATTATCCTGTTGAGCGCTGGTTTGCCGTGCTGGACGGGCGCAGGGTGTGCGGACGAACCGCCCGCTGCCGACGAGCCTGATCCTCCGCCGCGCCTGGTGCTGCCCGATGAGTCTCAATACTCAGCCTCGCCGCAGGATGGACGAGGTCTGGTCACGGTTTCACCACAGAGGGTCCGGGTGCGCACCCCGGTGACCATGACCTTCGTCTACACCGCCGACGTGGAAGGCATCGCCGTTGGGGGTGGCGTGGTCTGTTACGTGTCGAACTTCTGGGGATGGACCCCGCCGCAGAACCGCTGGTCGGATGCTCCGGGGTACGTGACCGTGCGCTGTTCGGCGGAAGATGTGCGTCTGGAGGTGGAGGTCGACTCCCGTAGTCAGGTCGTGGCGGCTCGGATTCAGGACCAGCCGCTGCGCGGCGGGCAAACCATTACCTTCGTCTATGGCGACACTTCGGACGGCAAGCATCCGTCCGCGCGCGGAATGTCGGACCGTTACGCCGAGCGGCAAGAACGGTTCTTCTTCAAAGTGGACGGCGACGGGGACGGGTGGTTTGCGCCGCTGGAGCGTCAACCGCGTTTCCGAGTCGAGGCCGTCGCGGCTACGAAGCTCGCCGTTTACGGACCATCCTGGAGTGCGGTGCATCAGCCATTCGAACTGACTATAGCCGCCCTGGACGCAACCAACAATCTGGTGGAAACGTATGCAGGTTCGGTCCATCTGCTGGGAGCGGGATCGGCGGCGGCGTGCCCGGACGAGATCTGCTTCACACCGGACGATCGGGGTGTGGTGCGAGTACGGGTCACACCTGCGGCACCGGGTGTGCTCCGCGTCGCCGCTGCGGATGTTGCCGGTGCGTTGCAGCCCGCGGTGTCGAACCCCGCCGTGGTCTCCGAGCCAACGGGGAAGAAATACACGCTGTACTGGGCTGATCTTCAGGGCCATTGCAACGTCTGCGACGGTACCGGCTCGCCGGAGGACTATTACCGCTACGCCCGGGACGTGGCCCGCCTCGACGCGGTGGCGCTGACCGATCCCGATCATTGGGGCTATCGGCCGCTCGATGAGGATCCCGCCACTTGGCGACGACTCTGCGAGTTGTCCAAG